>JAJRAL010000227.1 GCA_028679935.1 Methanomassiliicoccales archaeon
GTCGAACCGGCGTTGCGTCTCCGCTCGCTTCTGGAGGAGGGTGACGCGGAGGGCCTGGCGAGGTTCGTCGACAAGTACCTGGCCGGCGCGGGGGTCGGCCTGCATCTGTGGGGCGACGAGAGGGTGCCCCGGAGGACCCTGGTCTGGAACGTAGTGAGGTCGGCCGATTCCGTCGGTACGGAAGGCGAAGGGTGGGACCGCGCCTGCCTGAGGGTGGCAAACGTCCATACGCTGATCGTCAAGTACGCTTCCACGATGCCGGTCGACGGGAACTGGCTTGCCGCGTTCCTCGCCGCGCACGTCAAGGCGGCGGAGAGCGGATACGCGAAGGCGAGGGCGACGAAGGAGCTTGCCGCGATATCGGATTCGAATCTCGCGCTGCTCAGGCTATTCTCGGGAAAAGGGGATGAGGGGCTCGGCATCCTCGAAGGCCTGGGGGACTCTCTCGAGATCACCGTCAAGAAAGCGATCGTACTGGAGGGAATGGGGCGGAACGAGGAGGCCCTCTCGATCATCGCCAAGCTTCCGCCGGAGAGCGTCGATCGGCGGGTCACGGCGCTTCGGCTCAGGCTGGAGGGAACGGCATGAGCCCGGAGGAGAGCGCCGAGAGCCGTTTCGATTCCCGCATCGTCAAGGCGATCAAGGACCTCGACGAGGACGCGTTCAGAGGTTTGATCGTCCATCTGGTCGGCGAGATGGGTCTCAAGGTCACCGCGGCAGTCTCGACCGAGGGGATCTCGACGATCGAGGCGGAGCGCGACGGGACGAAGTACCTGGTGACAGCCTCGCGCGAGCCTTCCCACGTCGGCATCACGGGGATCAAGCTAGCCAGGGACAGGGCTGCGATGGAGGGGAGGTCGGCGGTGCTCTTCGTCGTCGGGGCGATGGACGAAGACTCGCTCAACGAGGCAGATCGACTCGAGGTCTCGGTCGCTGACCGCCCGAGGCTCTTGCTGTTGCTGAAGAAGTATCAGTTGACCGGCGGTCTGCTGAAGGAGATCGATCGGAAGATCCTGGAGAAGGAGGGGAGCCGCTTCCTGCCCTCGATCGGCCGGTTCGACGCGAAGATGCAGGCGGCCGAGGACGCGCTCAAGCAGGCCCGCTATCAGGACGCGCTGGAGGAGCTGAACCGGGCGCTCGAGATGAAACCGGAGCACGACCTGGCCTGGAGGATGAAAGCGCAGGCGCACCTCGGGCTCGGGCAGAACGAGAGGGCGCTGGAGGCGGTGAGGCAGGCGATCAACATCCGCGACGGGGACCCGTGGTCGTGGTACCTGCTCGGGGTGATACTCGACGAGCTCGGCCGATACGCGGAGGAGGTCGGTGCGTATGACCGCGCGCTCAAGATACATCCGAAGATGCCGGAGGCGATGCTCAACAAGGCGGCGACCCTGTTCGCCATCAACCGTAAGGAGGAGGCGCTCAAGGTCCTGGACGATCTGGTTCGCCACCATCCGAATGACGAGAGGGGCGCTCTGAACCGCGGCATCGTCCTTCGTTCGCTCGGCAGGACGAAGGAGGCGCTCGAGGCGTTCGAGAGCGTGGCCGCGAGGGATCCGGACAACGTCGACGCGCTCGTTCATCGCGCCGGTCTGATCGAGGAGATCTCGGGACCGAATGAGGCGGTGGACGCGTGGAAGGAGTCGGTCCAGGCCGATCGGAGGAGGGCGGACCTCTGGCTCAAGCTCGGCGAGGCACAGAAGGCGGCCGGACAGATCGACGAGGCAGCGAAGAGCTTCGGCGTCGCCGCGACGCTCGACCCGAAGCTGGAGAGCGCGGTCCTGCAGAGGGACGATGCGCTCCTAGCCACGGGGATGCTAAGGCCCGAAGGTGAGGAGATCAGCCGGGAGGACGCGCTGAGGCGCAAGTACCTCGATTCCGCGCTCCTGCTCCAGGCGATCGGCAAGTCGGAAGAGGCGCTTCGTGAGGTGGAGCGCTGCATGTCATTCGAGCCGCGCTCTTCGGAGGCGTTCGTCCGCAAGGCGAGCATCCTGATGGATGAGGGCCGGATCGAGGAAGCGATCGCGACACTGACCGAAGCCGTTCTGGACAACGTCCGGACCGAAGAGGTCCTGCTGGATCTGGAGGCGCTCACGGAGAGGCTCGGGAGGAGGGAGGAGGCGCTCAGAGTCCTCGCATCCGCGCCGCCGTCGAGGGAGGTCACGGTCAGGCGCTGCGTCGCCAATCTCGACCTGAACCGCGCGGAGGCGGCATTGCTGGCCTTGCCCCAGGACGGCGACGAGCACTACATCACATCATTGGCGAAGGCGCTGGCGCTGATGGCGCACAAGCGTCACGAGGACGCGATAGCTGAGCTCCGTTCCCTGGACGCCAGGTTCCCGACGTCCCCGCACCTGCTCAACGCCCTGGGCGTGGGGTTGAGGTTCGCAGGGCAGCTGGAGGAGGCGGAGACTGTGCTCCACAAGGCGGTCGAGCTCGAACCGCACCACGCCGATGCCTGGAACAACCTGGGATGCGTGCATTATCTCGAAGGAGCGTTCGACGAATCCGAGCGATGCCTCCAGGAGGCCGTGCTGATCGACAGGCGCCCGCAATTCCTACTGAACCTTGCCATGTGCCAGCTGGGGAAGGATGAAATTGCGAGCGCGGAAGCGTCGTTCCAGGGAGCGGTGCAGCTCGACCCGAGCGCGGAGGCACTGAACGGTCTAGGGGTCGTCGCGGAGAGGGGAAAGGAGTACGCCCGTGCGCTGGGCTTCTATGAGGCGGCCTTGAAGAGGACGCCAGAGTTCCGGGACGCCCAGCACAACCGGGCGAGGGTCAAGAGCCTCCTGAAGTCCTGACCGCTCGAGGGAGCCTCGGCTGAGCGATTGCTATTGAGACGCTTCGAGGGTGCTACGCGGTCACTTCGCGATGCTCATCACTACGACGTCGCGGACCGCGTTCATCTCGCTGAACGGCAGTATCAGGCGGCCCTGCGCGTCGGTCCGGAACAGGCGCGTTTCGATCTCCTCGGCGGGCACCACGAGCACGTGTTGGATCTCGCCAGTCGTCGTGTCAACGACAAAATTCTCAATCATCCCTAGGATCTGACCGTCGTTGGTCATCACGGTCTTTCCCTTCAATTCGGTGATGAACTTCCTCATGAGCGCGTCCCTCCCAGCAACCTCGGCTGTCTGGGATTGTGAACGGTTTGTCCGTATTAGAATATTTCCAATCGGCGTGCCAGCGTCCTCTTTCGCCTCGCGTTTCTCACGAGGACGGTTCCCCGTCCGGACTCGCACATGACAAGATTGAAATATGACATCGATGCATACGGTGATTATGGTGACAAATATGCTAACGATGCATAATGAAAGGAGGTTTGCGGTCTGGGAGACTTTGTCCAGGCTCTTCGGGGCGGGAGCAAGGGATGAGAGGTCCGATTCTCGTTCAGGTGGGCGTGGCAGAAAGAGGGTATCGGAACGGTCGAATCCAATGCATCAGCCAGAGGTCAGGGTCCCCTACGACTTCGGCAGGCTGAGGGGCTCAGGCGGGGTGCACTGAATCATGACGATCGAAGAGATACTCGCGGGTGCACATGTCGACAACAACAATAATGGTGCGAAGCGTGATACATCAGAGTGCAGCCCAAGCGCGGGCTCGACTAGGAGGGTATCGGGTATGACGGACGTGACGATCCGGGGAATCGAGGACGATGTCTACTCGAACTTCGCGGCAGAGGCGAAGAAGAGGGGCATCTCGATAGGTGAGCTCACCACCAAGGTCATGAAGGATTTCGTTGGGGGCTCAGCGGGTATGACCACTTACCAGATCGCGAATCTCGACCGACTGGCCGTCTCGAAGAACGACCTTGAGTCGACCGACGGCGTCGTGTCGTTCACCAACATCGACGTGCTCGAGTTCGAAGATGACGTCGACTGGAAGACGTTCAACTCGAGGGTAGAGAAGATCACGAATGTGGACCTCATCCTCATACCGAAGTCGCTATCGAAGTTCCAAGTGCTGACAAAGTCGCGCAACGTCGATGAGGTCAAGCCGAGGAAGTGAACCGTCGGGCGGTTCGTATCTAGCGGTACATTCCTAAATCCTCGCCGATCCGTCCCTTCTCCAGGACCTTCCACATCTTCTCATATTGCTTCATGATGTCCTTGTCGACGGACGGGGTGACCGTCTTCAGCGCCGCCTCGAAGTGCCTCATCTCGACGA
>JAJRAL010000156.1 GCA_028679935.1 Methanomassiliicoccales archaeon
CGGATCACGGTCCTCGTGTCAAGCGAGGGAAGGAGCTCGAGCGTTCGCATTATCCTCTCCCAGCCGTCGGGGATCCGCGGCTGGCAAACCTGGCGATAGATCTCTTCGTTGGGGGCGGCCACTGTAACATACAGCTGGGTCGGAAGAGGATCCAACTCTGCCAGCACCTCAGGCATCGTGCCATTCGAGACGAGGAACGTGCTCATGCCGCGCCGATGGCACTCGGCGATCAGCTCCCCCAGCCTGGGATAGAGGGTCGGCTCGCCAGCCAGGGATATCGCCACATGCTTCGGCTCCCTCGCCTCCTCGTACTTCGCCCGATCGCATCGAGGATCGCCCGGGAAACCAGTCACCATCAAGCGCTGCTGCCTCACCAGCTCGTCCATCATCTCCTTGGGCTCTTCCCATTCCTGCGTTCCTCCTTCGAACCCGGTGATCCTCCAGCAGAAGGTGCATTGATGCGTGCAATCGTTGACGACCGGCGTCATCTGGAGGCAGCGGTGCGACTTGATGCCGTAGAACGCCTGCTTGTAGCACATCCTACCCTTCAAGATCGATTCGCGCATCCAGTGGCAGAGCTTCACCGCCGAGTGATCACCGACGATGTGGTACTGCTGCCGCAGCAGCCTCCGTCTCAGCTCCTCGTCCATCGCGCACCTCAGTATTCGAAGAGGTTCTTCTGCTTTGCCTCGTCGTCGCCCTTCGGCTCCTCTGGCTGCCTTTCACCGGCCTCTTCGATCCTCATCGTCCGCACCTGATGGTCGTCGGGCTCCTCTCCCTTGAGCTTGCGATCGACCTCCTGCATCAGATGCTTCACCGCGTTCGAGTCGACGCTCTCGTCGAGAAGGAACGCCGCCTCGTCCTCGTCCAGGCCGAGCAGTATCGTCGTCTCGAGCCGGAAGTCCCGGTCGCCGACGAAGAGCGGCTGGAAGTAGGGGAGGATGTCCGAGATCGCCTGGGCCGACGAGACGTGGCACACAGCCCCGATCTTCAGGCCGACCGAGCGTCTCGTCGTCCTCATGGCCTTCGAACGCGAGAGTTTCATGAGGATCATGGGGAACTGGTATCGGTAGTAATCATGATACTGGCGCGACTTTGCCGCGCAGACGCCGTAGGAGGATAGCTCGGTGACGTAGGCGAGGAAGCCGTAGTGTTGCCTTCCAGTGATCCTCGCCTGGAAGATGTCGGCCCGGGAGAGCACCTGATAGGCGCGCTTCAGGTCGATCGGCTCGCGGTACACCAGAGGAACGTTCTCGTCGACCCACTTCATCATCGTGTCTGGATCGTCTGAGCTGTCCCTCATCGAGTACAGCGCCTTCTGCGGGTTCGTTCCGTTGAGGATCTCCGCCATGAGGTCGTAGTTCGAGCGGGCGGAGAGGCGGTTGTCGAGGGCAAGTGGCTGCTCGTCCCGGATGTGCTCGGCGCCGATCCCGAGCGCCTGCAGGTCCCGCAGCGCCGCCCGGAGGTCACCGTTGCTGTTCTTCGAGATCAACTCTAGGGCACGGTCCGTCACGGAGAGCTTCTGGTCGATGGCGATTCGCCTCAAGACGTTGCGCATCGTCGCCTGTTGTATCTTCGCGAATCTGATCTGGAGCGTCTTCGTCCTGACAGCCGAGCTCTTGCGGCTGAGGGCATAGAAGTCGTTGACGATGAGTATGACCGGCTGCAGCGTCTGGGCCACGAGCTCCGAGACCGCGGGGATGCCTCCGGAGTCCTCCCGACCGAAGATGTTGTCCGCCTCGTCGAGGATGATGAGCTTCTTCTGACCTTGGCGCGAGGATAGGTACTCACCGGAATCGGTGAAGGTGTCTGAGAGGGCGCCCCGAAGAGCGACGCGGCGGATCGCATCGCCGTTCCTCTGGTCGGAGGCGTTCATCTCGACAACGCCCCAGCCGAACTCGTTCGCCAAGGCGAGGGCGGCACTGGTCTTTCCGACGCCTGGCGGCCCCATCAGGACCGCGACCGGCTTCGGGGGCTTTCCCTGTTCCCAGGAGATCGCCCACTCCTTGAGCTCCTTGACCGCCTTCGGGTTGCCGACCACGTCGGACAGGACCTTCGGCCGGTAGAGCTCGGTCCAGTCGTCCGCCATCGGACGATACCTATCCTCAGCCCTGATATAAGATTGCCCTTCGGCGTTTCGGAAGTGGCTGGACGAACCAGGCGGATTGATTAGCCGCTTCGTGTTACGGGGGAGACAATGAAGGACGATCGACGTGCTCCGAAGGCAATCGTCTGCGACTTCGATGGCACCATAACCCTCCTTGACACGGCGGAGTTCCTCTTGGAGACCTTCGCCGAGGGAGACTGGCGGGCTCCGGACGAGCTCCTCGTGAAGGGCGAGATCGGCCTGGAGGAGTGCATGAGGCGCCAGCTGGCGATGGTCCACGTCGACCCTGACACGATGATGCGCGCGCTGGACGGGCGGGTGGGCATCCGGACAGGCCTGAGGGATCTCGTGGATCGTTGCGCCTCGGACGACGTCCCTTTCCACGTCGCCAGCGCCGGCCTTGATTTCGTGATCGATCACTACCTTGAGCGAGAGGGCATCTCGAAAGAAGTGGAGGTCCACGCTCTCACCTTGAGCTGGAACGGCGAGACGATCAGCCTCGACTTCCCTCTGCTGAGGAACGAGGGCGCGCGCAGCTTCAAGGAGGACCTGGTCATGGACCTCAGGAATGAGGGACGCGAGGTCGTCTATATCGGCGATGGGCTCTCGGACCTCGACGGGGCGAGGAGGGCGGACACCAGATACGTAGTGAACGGGCGCCCGCTCGGAAGGCTGCTCGCGGGCGAGGGCATCGGCTCGATCCCGTTCGACGACTTCGCGGAGGTCGCCAGGTCGATGGGGATCTGAGCGTGGCCCGGGCTAGCAGAGAAGGAAATGAAAAGGGATAATGGGAAATGGTTTGGCTCAGTGCCTGCGTCTCATCACAACGTAGACGACGGCCCCCGCCGCTGCGATAATCAGCGCCGCGATGCCGACGATGAGCAGCGTGTTGTCGACCTTTGGTGTGCCCTGGCCTAGCGATGACTGGGCGCCCTCGCCCATGGCGTTGACGGCCGTCACCTTGTAGTAATACGTCCTGTCGTTCTGCAACCCACCATCGGTGTATCCCGTGCCGGTCGTGTTGCCGACGTAGTACAAATGCGTCGAGTCGTTGCCGCGGTAGACGTTGTAGCGGATGACAGGGCTGCCGCCGTTGAACGATGGCGCGCTCCAGGACAGCTTGACCTCTTCCGACCCGGGCGCGACCACAAGGCTCTGCGGCGCGTTCGGGACGGTGGCCGGGGTCGCGTTGACTATCGAGGAGTTGAGGCTCGCACCCTCGAAGTTGACCGACCTGACGGTGTAGTACACCTTGACGCCGTTCGCCAGGCCCGAGTCGAGATACGATCTGGCGGAGGCCGTCAGGATAGCCATGAGCGATATGTTGTCGGGTGCGTTGCCGCGAAACACCTCGTATGAGGTGACGAGCGAGCCGCCGTCATCGATCGGCGCGGTCCAGTTCAGTTGCACCTGAGCGTTCCCGCGGGTCGCAACGAGGTCGATCGGGATCGAGGGAAGCGCGACGTGCTGGGCGAACATCAGCCTGCCAGGTGTGGTGTAGTCGAAGTAGACGATCATCGCCCTCCCGGTCGAGGTCAGCGCCATCCGTCCGGAGCCGACCGCCCCAGCGCCGGTGTTGACCGTCTGCCGCATCCAGATGCCCTCGGGCGAGGTCATGAATCTGACCGTCCCGTTCCAGTAGTATGCAATCTGGACGACATCGTCCTGATCGATGCCAATCGAGCACCAGTCGCCATTGAACCCGGCGTCGATTGTCTCCTTCTGCCATCCGGTCGTCGTGTTCAGCGCATAAGTGAGCGTCTTCGTGTGTATGACGAGGTAGACGACCTTGATATGGCCGGCCGAATCGATCGCGA
>JAJRAL010000182.1 GCA_028679935.1 Methanomassiliicoccales archaeon
GACATGACCAAGCTGCGGTTCGGGACCGAGCTCGTCAAGAGGGGTTTCGCGAAGATGCAACAGGGCGGAGTGGTCATGGACGTCACCAACGCGGAGCAGGCGGGGATCGCCGAGGATGCAGGAGCCGTAGCGGTGATGGCGCTCGAGCGCGTCCCTGCGGACATCAGGGCGCAGGGGGGCGTGGCCCGCATGGCCGACCCAGTCAAGATCCAGGAGATCATCGACACCGTCTCGATCCCGGTCATGGCCAAGTGCCGCATCGGCCACTTCGTCGAGGCGCAGATCCTCGAATCGATGGGCGTGGACATGATCGACGAGTCGGAGGTGCTCACCCCGGCCGATCCGTTCTATCACGTTGACAAGACCAAGTTCAGGGTGCCGTTCGTCTGCGGGGCGAGGGACCTCGGCGAGGCGCTGCGTCGGATAGACGAGGGCGCGGCGATGATCCGCACGAAGGGAGAGGCTGGCACCGGAAACGTAGTCGAGGCGGTCCGGCACCAGAGGGCGATCATGGGCTCGATCCGCGAGCTGAAGGGCAAGGACGCGGAGGAGATGGTGGCCATCGCGAGGAAGATCGAAGCACCGATAGCTTTGGTCCGCGAGGTCGCGGAGCTACAGAGGCTACCAGTTATCAACTTCGCCGCGGGAGGCATAGCAACCCCAGCCGACGCGGCGATGATGATGCAGCTCGGCTCGGACGGCGTCTTCGTCGGCTCAGGCATATTCAAATCGGACGATCCGGACAGAAGGGCGAAGGCGATCGTCGAGGCAGTAACGAACTACGACGACCCGCAGGTGCTCACCGAGGTCTCGAAGGGTCTGGGCGAGGCGATGAAGGGCATCGAGATATCGACGATCAAGCCCGAACAGCGCCTACAAGAGCGCGGCTGGTAGGCAAGCAGCCTTCAGTCCAATGGCCTGGACCCTGGACAGAGATCTAGTTCTGCGGCGAGGTGGGCGAAGGGCGGATCACGAGATGATCCGGTCCATCATGTCGCGTTCCATGCCCATCTTGATCTCGCGCGAGATCCTGCGCCCGGTCGACATCTCCGGCTCGATCAGGTCTGAGTAGGGCGACCCGGAGACGAACGGATTCGATCCAGCGACGATGCGCGAGGAGATCTCGAACACCTTGAACTTCAATTGGTCGGTGACGATCGACTCTAGGCAGAACGGCCCGATCATGCCGCCGAACAGCTCCTCCGAGCGCTCCACGACACGCTGCCCCATCTCGAACACCTTCGGCAGGAGGGACTCGCGCAGCACGACCGGCACGTTGCCAGTCACGACGAACGACGGGTAGTAGCCGAGACGCTTCAGTTCCTCCGAGGCGCCGAGCTTGTACATCTCGTCGATGTTGCTCTCGTCGCGGCGGTCCATGCTGAGCAACTCGAGCGATCCCTTCGAGACCGTGAACCCCGTATCCTTGATCGGCGAGTAGAAGAAGTGCAGGTAGTACCTGGTTCCGAGGATGTACTCCTGGATCGTGTACGGCTGGGTGTCGTCTATGCCCATCTTGAATTCGGGGTAGTCCTTCGCGATGAAGAACCCGCGGCCGCCCTTCGCGCCGTGGTACTTCACCAGCACCGGCCGGTCGATCTTCTTCGGATCTTCGATCTTCTCCGGCATGTCGATGCCCGCCGAGACGAGCCAGTCGCGCATCTTCTCCCGGTCAGATTCCCAGGACAGGACGCCGCGGTTGCCGAACGTCGGGACGGGAAGCTTCTCGAAGTTCTTCGCGCCCAGATACTCGACGAAGGAGCCGTGGGGGATGATGATCACGTTGCGCGAGACCATCTCGTCCGCTCTGTCGAGCATCTCGTCGAACGACTTCAGCAGCATGATGTCGTCCGGCTTGCCGAGCGGGAAGGCGTTGTAGAAACGGGTGTTGGGGTTGACCGCGATGCCCAGCGTGCGGAACCCCTCCTTCTTCGCGCCGTTGAATATCTGGAGGGAGGAGTGCGAGCAGAGCGTGGCGACCGTGATCTCGTCTGGGTCGTACTCCGAGAGGATCTTGAGAATGATTTTCTTCTGAACCATAACGTGTTATTCACATTTCAGATAAATAGATTTCCACCGCCTGCCCCCGGCCCACGAACAAGCCCGGCGTCAGACTAGCTGGATGCCGAACGCCAGGAAGACCAGGTACACGATTATCGCCCGGGTGAATCCGGCAAACATGTTGGTGAGGGCGAACTTGCCGACGCTCAGCGCCTTGCCCTCCTTGTTGAAGATCGACCAGAGGTAGATCGGCACGGTGTCGACCATCAGCGGTATGCTCAGGATGAGGTACAGGCCGACGTACTTCAACCTGGCGACGACCAGTTCCATCTTCTCGACCATCCAGGCGAACCAGTTGAACTTCTTGGACCAGAATCTGACCGGGCCCTCGACCTTCGCGCCGATATAGAAGACGAGCACGCTCCCGGTCGCCTTCCCCGCCCCGAGGATTAGGGCCTTGATGATGAAGGGGACGGAATCTCCCATGAAGAGGCCAATCTCGACCGGTATCGGCAGTATGATCGCAGCGAGGATGCAGTAGACGTAGAAGATAATCGAGTAGCTCACCGGATTGTTGGCTAGCTGGTTGAGGAAATCGATGAGCTGCTGGATTATGTCCATTCGCCTTCCAAATCACGAGGAGCGGGTAAAATGATTTCCACGTCGCCCGTGCGGCTCATCCCAGTCCACCACCGCACAAGGTTCATTAAAGGCAAACCCGATGACCGACCCCTATGCCAAAGGCCGGAGAGGAAGGGCAGAGGACGGCCCTGGTGACCGGCGCCGGAGGGTTCATCGGCCACCATCTGGTGAAGCACCTCAAGTCCAAGGGGTATTGGGTCCGTGGAGTCGACGTCCACGAACCCCACTTCGAGCCCACCTCCGCCGACGAGTACCTGATCCTCGATCTGAGGAAGGACTCCGCCGCCCTGACCGCCGTGACCGGAACAGGAAAGGTGAGGCTGGTCCCAGATGAGGTCTACCAGCTCTCCGCCAACATGGGTGGCATGGGGTTCATACAGACGCATCACTCCGAGATCCTGCGCGACAACTTGCTCATCAACCTGAACATGCTCGAAGCGGCCAGGAAAGGGGACGTGGAGAGATACCTCTATTCATCCTCCGCCTGCGTCTATCCGGACTACAAGCAGACGAGCGTGAACGTCACCCCGCTGAAGGAGGAGGACGCCTATCCGGCTGACCCCCAGGACGCCTACGGCTGGGAGAAGCTCACCTCGGAGAAGCTCTGCCAATACTACCGGTCGGACTATGGCATGAACACCCACATCGTCCGCTTCCACAACGTGTTCGGCCCTCTCGGCGCGTACCGGGACGGCAGGGAGAAGGCGCCGGCGGCCCTATGCCGGAAGTTCGCCGTGGCGAGAATCACCGGCCGGACCGAGATCGAGCTCTGGGGCGACGGGAAGCAGACCCGCTCGTTCCTCTACATCGACGACTGCGTCCGCGGGGTGCACATGCTCCAGCGGTCGGAGATCTACGACCCGATTAACCTGGGGCAGGACCGGCTGATCAGCATCAACGAGATGGCGGACATCATTGCCGCCGCTGCCGGGATCGCGCACTTCACGATCAAACACATCCCCGGCCCCCAGGGTGTCAGGGGCAGGAACTCGGACAACACCAAGGTCTACCGGGACCTCAAGTGGCGTCCGAAGGTGTCCCTGGAAGAGGGACTGGCGAGGCTGTATCGCTGGGTCTACGCGAGGGTCGCGGAGGATATCGCCACAGCCGAGGACAAGAAGAGCGCGATCCTCATGCTCTCGAGCAGCGAGACCTTCGGCTACTGCGATCCGAAGCCGAAGGAATGAAGACCGTTTCTCTCAGGCTTGCTAGGCGTTCGGAGATGGGGCTGAGCGCGCAAGCTGGAACGCCCCTCCACTAAGCAATCTTTTTATGTCCGGACTGGAATAGTCCCCAGCCAGGGATGCAGCATGGCGCCAAAGAAGGAAGGAGAGCAGGACGAGGACTGGTTCGAGCAGCTCGACGCCCAGCTTGAGCGCGAGACGGAGAAGGTCCAGAAGGACAAGGCCGAGCTCGACAGCCAGAAGAGGATGGTCAACAAGGCTCTCATCGAGGATTTCTGGAAGATCTGGAAGAGGTTCGACGAGGCGAAGGTGCACATGACCATCGACCCGGCGCCCGAGGTCTTTGCCACCTATGAGTCGTACCCCGATGTCTGGCACTTCAAGGGAGACTTCCGATTCGAGGACGTGAAGGCATTCCAGATCGTCGACCACACCCCGGACCAGAACCGCATCGGTGACTCGATCAAGGCCTGGTACTACCTCTCCGACTCGACCCTCAGGCTGAGGATGATCTTCGAGTACTGCGAGGGCGAGCACTACTACAAGTACGCTGGCTGGAAGCGCATCTTCGCCCAGTTCATCATCTACGACGCCCCGCTGAACAAGATGAGCATGGACGACCTGCACAAGAAGATGGGCGGGGTCATCAAGGCCTGGTACGAGTCGCACCTCAAGAAGGATCGGGACCTCGTCATCAAGCACCTGAAGGAGAACTACGAGCGCGGCGAGACGTTCACCGAGTGAGCGCGCTCTAGCACACCAGAGGGCACTTTCGCCGCTCTGGTGAGAATACCTTTAAAGCGCATCCGGATAACCTCCATTCAGTGAATCACCTCGAGGTGGACCTATGGACAAGGAAGAACTCGCACCCCATGTATCAGAGATATCCCGGGTGCTCGGCAACAAGGTCGGCGAAGAAGAAATTCTCAAGGAGCTCGAAACGTACCTGAACCTCTATCGCGTCTCTCTGGAGACGGCCAAGAGGAGCGTGGTAAGGAAGCTTGGAGGGGACCCGAACGCCCTGGTGAGGGGCGTTCGCAAGCGCCTTCTGGACCTGACGCCAACCGAGCAGAACGTGGACGTTATGGTGAAAGTGCTCTCGGTGAACCGCAAGGAGATCGAGACGTCGGGAGAGACGAGGCAGATACTCTTCGGGCTGGTCGCGGACGAATCGGGGACGATGCCCTACACCGCTTGGGACGCGGAGCGCCACCAGCTGAACCGAGGCTCCAACGTCCTGATCCGCAACGCCTACACGAAGGAGTGGAACGGCGCGCCCCAGCTGAACTTGGGGACGAGGGCGACGATTGAGAAGGTCGCCGAGGACGCGGTGAAGCTCCCGGAGGGAGTCGAGGCGCCGCAGGGCCTCGCGACATACAAAGTGGCGGAGCTGAAGGACGGCATGAACGCCGTCCATATCGTGATCAAGATCCTCTCGGTCGAGCAGAGGAAGCTCGAGACGACGAACGGCCCGAAGACCGTCTACTCCGGAATGGCGGCCGATGATACCGGCAAGGTGCAATTCTCGGCGTGGCACGACTTCGGACTGAAGAAGGACGACGTGGTTTCAATCAGAGGCGCGTACGTCAAGAGCTGGAGGGGCATCCCGCAGCTCAACTTCGGGGAGAGGGCGGAGGTCGCCAGCAGCAAGGCGATCGAGCTGGCGGACGCGGAGCTGTCAAAGCCCTTCAAGAGGACGGTGGACGAGCTTGAGCGCATCGGCGGCGCGGTCGATGTGCTCGTGTCAGGCATAGTGGTCGATGTCAAGAAGGGGAGCGGCCTGATCTTCCGCTGCCCGCAGTGTAACCGCCTGGTGCAGAAAGGCGTCTGCCGCCTGCACGGGAAGGTCGAGGGCCATGCGGACCTCAGGATCAAGGCTGTGGTTGACGACGGTTCCGGAGCGCTTACCGCGGTCATGAACCGGGACATGACCGAGTCGCTGGTCGGCATCGGCCTGGAGGAGGCGCTGAAGGACGCGAAGGAGGCGATGAACCCGGACGTCGTCAAGGAGAAGGTCGACGAGCGCCTGTTCGCCAAGCCGGTCGAGGTCCGCGGCAACGTGACGAGCGACGAGTACGGTCTGATGATGATCGTGACCGAGGCGAGGATCGTCGTCCCGGAGGTCAGGGGCGAGGCTTCGTCCCTACTCTCAGAGCTGGAGGCGAGCCTGTGATCGCGAGGGAAGTGGCATGGCGCGTCTTCGCCGCCGAGTACAACCAGTCGCGCCTGGAGATCAAGGGAGAGGGTGACAGAGCTCCCTCGTACGTCGTCTCCCCGCTCGGCGCGATGATGAACCGCGTCTTCGTGGTCGGAGTGCTCACTGACAAGGAGAACATCGGGTCGGAGGAGGAGCCGCTCTGGAGAGCTCGTCTCTCCGATCCGACCGGTACTTTCTATGTATCATCGGGGCAATACCAGCCGGAGGCGACCGCGGCCCTGGCGAAGGTCGAGCCGCCCGCCTTCGTCGCCATCGTCGGCAAGGTCAGGACCTACTCGCCGGAGGAGGGGACGATGTACGTCTCGATCCGCCCGGAGAGGATCATCGAGGTCGATCCCCGGCAGAGGGACCACTGGGTGCTCGAGACCTGCAGATCGACCCTGAGGCGAATCGAGGCGACGGCCGCGGCGAAGGAGATGAAGACGCCGAGCGTCGATGAGATCTCCAAGCTCGGATACCCCAGGCCATTGGCCGACGGCGTCTCGAGGGCATTGACGTTCTACGTCGACCTGGACCTGGGTCGCTACCGTTCGCTGGTCGTCGAGGCACTGAAGTTCCTCCTGCCCGAGTACCAAGGAGAGCACGAGGGCGAGATGCCGGAGCAGCTCGGCCGCGCCGAAGAGGAGGTGCCGGACGAGGAGGAGGCGAAGACCGAGGAGGACAAGGAGGAGAAGGTCCTCGCCGTAATCACCAGCCTGGACAAGGCTGGCAAGGGCGCCTCTTGGGACGAGATCGTGGACGAGGTCAAGAAACTGGGCATCGACAAGACGGAGCTTGAGGAGCTGACGAACTCGCTGATGGACAAGGGAATGATCTACGAGCCGGTGCTGGGAAAGATGAAGCGCATCTGACCTAGGTGAACTCGTGCCTCGCCCTGAAGGTCGCCACTAGTCCAAGTATGCCGAGGAACGACGCCTCCAGGAAGAAGACCCCCAGGGTGAAGATCGAGAAGAAGCCGCAGACGGCGACAAGGGTGAAGTGGGTGTGCTTCCGGGCCAGATAGGCGGCCACCAGGGTCAGAGCGCTCGCCACGAAGATGAACGCGGTAAGGCCGAGGAACACCGCCCGGATCTGTCCGGCGGTGTAGGGGAAGCCCATCGACATCGCCTGGTCCACCATCGCATCGAGCTGCAGGAGCAGGAAGATCCCGCTCGCCACACCGTCGAGGCCGGACAGGAGGAATAGAATGCTCGCCGTCCTCGTCGTGGAGAGGAAGCGCGAACCCTGCTGGATCTGAACCGCGGGCGTACCCCCGATGGGATAGCCGCACTTGGGGCACACCTTGGCGTCGGGCGGCAGGTATTCGCCACAGTGTTCGCAGAAATACGCCTTCTGAGCCGCCCGATCTTGAGCCGCCATTGCTCTCCCGACCGACTGCTGCGGTTAAAGCGTTTACCCTACGCGAGAAGCTGGAGAACGCTGTCCTCGTCGTTCGCTTGGGATTGCAGATGACGGGCATTCTCTTTGAGCAGCATGTAGTACCAGAGGACCAGGAATGGAGGTAATATGAGCGTGACAATTGCGAATGGAAGGAAACGATTGCCTCCTTTCGCAGGGGCAGATCTGATCTTTGATGCGAGGCCGAGCTTGGTGCCCGCCGATGACACCTGCTGCACGAACGCAGCCCACCGGCGCCCGTGAGCAATGGGCACCGTATCGAGCGCCTTGAGATAGTAGAGCGTCACGAAGATGCCGACGAGGGGCAGCGCTCCGAAGGCGGTGTAGAGCGACGACGGCATCCTCTCGGTGTTCGTCGCGTCCCTCTCGATGCTCTCGAGGTTCGACATCTCCCCCTCGATGGTAGCGCTCATGCCCCTGGCCGAGGCGGTGGCGCGCAGGTATTCGATCGCCCCGCGGCGCAGCATCGCCTCTCGCCGGGCGTGAACGACGAAGCCCTTCACGAGAAGGTAGTTGAGCACGACGACGAAGGCGGACGCGATCGTGTAGAGGAAGAAGTACCCGACCACGACGGCCTGCCAGGAACCGAGCCATATGATCAGGAAGACGAGAACGACCAATCCGACCGACGAGCCGATTAGAGGAAGGTAGACGCGCCAGCCTGTGATCGGCCGCTCGTCCTTCCTCTGGGCGACGCTCTCCGCCATGTGCGCCTTGGCGCCGCGGAGGAGCACGGCTTCCTCCTTCCTTGCGCCCTTGGTATCGGTCGGGACTGACATGGCCACGCTCCTGTCTGGAGTGAGCGGGGTGCTATACAAATGTTGAGGCGGATTACCTCGTCACAACGATGCCCGCGTAGCCGACGACCTCGTTCATCGGGGTCACGTCGCCCGAGGTGGCGTACTTGAGTAGCTCCGCGTCCTTCCCCTTCACCGCCTCTATCATCGCCATCACCGGGCCGTAGCCGCACATCGAGACGTCCTGGCTCATGACGGCCGTCTCCACTCCCTTCGCGTTGAGCTTGAGGATCTTCTCGATGACCGAGGTGTCCTTGCGCTTCGCCTCCGCCATCGGGACATAGTGGGAGAAGTCGCTTGAGGCGATCACGATGACTCGCTTTCCTTCGCTCGCCTTCGCGATCCGCGAGCCGAGCTCGCGCGCCGTCTCATAGTCCTGGAAGAGCATCGTGATCGGCAGGATCCTCAGATCGGACTTGAAGTACTGGAGGAATGGCAGCTGGACCTCCACTGAGTGCTCCTGCGAATGGGCGAACGGGTCGTCCTCGACGAACGGCCGGAGCTTCTCCGCCATCTCCAGATCGACCTTGCACACCCCTAGGGGGGTGGAGAAGTCCTCCATGTCCATCGCCACCCCAGACCCGAGGCCGTGGTGGTTCGGGCCGATGATGACGAACGTGTCGGGATAGCCTTCCTTCGCGATCGCGGCATAGACGTGCGCGGCGACCGGACCGGAGTACATGTAGCCGGCGTGGGGCACGACCGCTCCGACGATCTTCCCTCCGCCCTTGCCGAGGGTCGGGATCCTCCCTGGACCGAGACGGTGGTTGAAACAGGACTCGATCTCCTGTCTGAGCGCTCGCTCCTTCCCCTCATAGAATCTGCCTGCCACCGCGGGATAGCGCACGCTCATCTGTGAAATAATGAGAAGGCAGGAATAAAGGGTTTTCCGGCCTAGAGGCTGGCTTCGAAATCGTCGATGGTCAGCTTGAAGTCCTCGTCCCTGGTCAGGAGTCCCCTCGCCTTCAGGGTCTCCCTCGTCAGGAGCCAATAGACGCAAGCGAGCGCCCGGCGCCCCTTGTTGTTGGTCGGGATCGCCAGGTCGACGTTCCTCGTCTCGTTGTTCGCGTCGCAGAGCGCGATGATCGGTACGCCGATGTTCATCGCCTCGGCCATCGCCTGTTGGTCCGCCGCTGGATCCGTGACCATGAGCATCTCGGGCTCGATGTAGTCCGAGAGCTTGGGGTTGGTGAGCGACCCCGGCACGAACCTGCCCGGGAACGTCTTGGCGCCGATCGCCTTGGTGAACACCTTCACCGGCTTTTGCCCGTACTGCCTCGCCGATACGACCAGAACTCGGTCGGCCGGGAAACGGGCTATGAACTTCGCCGCGGCGCGGATCCGCGCGTCGGTCTGCTTCACGTCCAAGACGTAAAGCCCGTCCGAGCGCACCTTGAAGATGAATTGTTTCATGTCCGCGCTCTTCTGCTGCGTGCCGATGTGCACGCCAGAAGTTAGATAGACGTCCTCTGCAACAAGCAGGTCAGTGTTGGTTTCCTCGCTCATCAGCAACCCTCATTCGTCCC
>JAJRAL010000135.1 GCA_028679935.1 Methanomassiliicoccales archaeon
CGGTGAACAGGGTGACGAAGAAGTTCAGGATGAACGCGAGGATGATGGCCGGCCCAGCGATCCCCACCGCGATGCCGATCAGGACGAAGATCGAGGAGCCGATGTTCGGGCCGATGCCGATCATCAGCACCTCGAGCAGGCCAAGGTCCCTTCTCAGAGTGACCTCCACCTCGCCCGAGGCTTTGATGGCCTCGACGCCGACTTCGACCCGTTCGGTCATGGTCTTGGCGGCTTATCAGGCGGGGTGGAATTAACCTTTTGCATCCCTCGCGGAGCCTGGCTGGCCTGCTCTTAGCTCAGATAGGATCGGACGAGGCGACCGCCCCCTCGGCGCAACCGCCGTCGGGACCGATCTCCTTGCGCATCAGAAGGTTGTTGCGCTCCCGCGAGACGAACCGATAATCGAGGCGCTCGTAGAATGCCTTCGCCGCCGAGTTCGTGGATTGGACGCAGAGCTCGACGCCCTCCATGCCCCACATCAGCGCCAGGTCCTCGATCCGCTCCATCAGCGCCCGGCCGATGCCCTCGCCCTGGTGGTCCCTCCTCACCTGGACCGAGACGACGAAGATGTAGTCGCCGACCTGGTCGAGCGTGTAGTACCCAATCGCGCTCCGGCCGAGCCTCGCCACCTCGTTGTACGCGTGCTTGTCGAGGATGTGCTCGAGCAGCGTCTCATCGCTCCATTCCAGCCCCCAGGCCTCCAGCATGATCCGGGACATGTTGTCCCGGGTCATCTTGACGACCGGCCCTATGTCCCTACGGCGCAAAGGCTCGAACCGGAGCTCGTTCATCCTCGCGACCCATGTCCCGCGACGGAGATAAACGCTTCGCAAACTTTCTACGCTGGCACCGCAGAATCTTCGCGGGGATTGCGAATCTTCGGGCCGAATCCTTTAAGTATTGGGCTCCCTTCTTCGAGGAGAGAGTGAATCCGAATGGTCACGATCACGACTGAGGCCACCAAGTACATCAACGACCTGATCCAGAAGAACAGCAAGCAGGGATACGGAATACGTATCTACCTCTCAGGCATGGGCTGCTCCGGCCCGCAGTTCGGCATGTCCTTCCAGCAGGAGAAGAAGGAAGGGGACATGGAACAGAAGGCGGAGGGCTTCTCGCTCTTCTACGACGACGAGACGAAGAACATGCTGGACGCGTGCACGGTGGACTTCGTAGAGACGCCGTACGGATCCGGGCTCATCGTCAACAACCCGAACGCAGAGGGCTGTGCCTCCTGCGGCGGCGGCTGCCACTAATTCGGCGGACCGCCCACAACACTTTTCTAATCAAATCCTCAATCGGTCAGCAGTGTACGTCGAGCATCCGCTGATCAAGAAGGACGCAGTCGAGTCGCGCGACTATCAGACGAACCTGGCGCGCATCGCGTCCGCCACATCCACTCTTCTCGTCCTTCCGACCGGGCTCGGCAAGACCATCGTCGCCCTTCTGGTCGTGGCCGAGGTTCTCCGGAGAAGGAAGGGCAAGGTCCTCTTCCTGGCTCCGACCAAGCCGCTTGTCGAGCAGCACGCCTGCTCGCTCAGGGACAAGCTCGAGGGGAAGAAGGTCGGCGTGATGACCGGCGAGGTGCCGCCAGACGAGAGGGCGCTCATCTTCCGTGAGAACGACGTGATCGCATCGACGCCGCAGGTCGTCGCGAACGACGTCAGGCACGAGAACTACTCGCTGAAGGAGGTCAGCTTGATAGTCTTCGACGAGGCCCATCGAGCGGTCGGAGACTACGCCTACGTGACGATAGGCAAGGAGTACCAGGGATTCGGCGGTCTGGTGCTCGGCATGACCGCTTCCCCCGGCGCGAGCGGCGCGAAGATCAAGGACGTCTGCGCCAACCTCGGCATCGACAAGATCGAGGTGAGGTCGGAGAGCGACCCTGACGTGGCGAAGTACATGCACGAGATCCAGATGGACTGGGTCGAGGTCGAAGTGCCGGTAGAGATGAAGCGAGTGATCCTGCTCCTGAACACGATGCACGACTCCTACCTCAAGGAGCTGATCCGCCTCGGGGTGATGGACCAGAAGCGCCCGCCGAACACGAAGTACCTGCTTGAGATCGGGCAGACGCTGCAGAGAAGGTATCGGAGCGGCGAGCGGCACAAGAACCTCTTCTCCGCCATGAGCGTGCAGGCCATGGCGCTGAAGGTGGGCCACGCGCTAGAGCTCGCCGAGACCCAAGGCGTCTCCGCCCTCAGGCTCTACCTGGAGAAGCTGCAGGCCGAGGCGACCTCGAAAGAAGGCACGAAGGCGGCGAGGATGATCGCGCAGTCACCCGACTTCATCAAGGCCCTCGACCTCGTCCAGAAGATGAAGTTCGAGCACCCGAAGCTCTCCAAGGTGATGACCATCGTCTCACGGATGGTCCACGAGAAGCCCGACTCGAGGATCATGGTCTTCACCCACTATCGAGACACATGCGATCTCGTGGCGGGCAAGCTCTCCGAGATCGAAGGCGCGAGGGTGACGAAGCTCGTCGGCCAAGCGGACCATGTCGGGGAGAAGGGGCTGAAACAGAAGGAACAGGTGGGCGTCCTGCAGAAGTTCCGGGAAGGAGAGTACAACGTTTTGGTGGCGACGAGCGTCGGCGAAGAAGGATTGGATGTCGCGAGCACCGACCTCGTAGTCTTCTACGAGCCGGTCGCTTCCGAGATCCGCTCGATCCAGCGGCGGGGCAGGACGGGAAGGATGCGCTCCGGCCGCGTAGTGGTGCTCGTCACGAGGGGCACCAGGGATGAGGCGTACCTCTACGCCGCGATCAACAAGGAGCGGTCGATGAAGAAGGGCATCGCCTCGATCCAGCGGCACATGAGGGTCGAAGACGCACTTCAGCATCCGGACCAGAAGGACAAGGAAGAAAAGAAGGGACAGACGCAGCTCTTCGACTTCTGAGCGTATGACGCCGCCAACGCCACAATCATTTTTCTAGTGACAATGCGTCTGAGGCATCATGCTGTTCCAGGACCTCGTCAATGCCTACGACGAGATC
>JAJRAL010000140.1 GCA_028679935.1 Methanomassiliicoccales archaeon
ACGTCGCCCCGCAACGTCTCCTCGCCGAACTCGTTCTCCGGCACGAGCGATGCGCCGTCTTTTGGATCGCCCTCGAACGTGATCAGAGGCATCTCCGGGTAGGTGAAATGGACCTTCATCGTGCCGACGGGCTTGTGGTTCAACCCCGTCAGCTTGCGGAAATAGCGACGGGTCTGGGGCGCCTTCTCCTCGGACAAGTGGACAAGGTTCACCTTCTCCGGTTCGGCCCCGAGGGTCTCGATCTCCGCCTCATGGAGCGCCTCCATCGTCAGCTCCGGTTCCTGCTCCACGATCACCGCCTCGTCGGACGTGACGCCCGACCGCCTCTGCCTCAGCCCCCTCTCATCCAGGGCCTTCTGCCCCTCGGCCTGGGTCAGCCCGATGACCATGATCCTCTTCGGGTCAGGGACGACCGCTATCCTAGATTGTGAGGGTGCGAGCTTCGCCAGGTCCGAGCCCCGCGTCACCTTTCCGATGATGTTGTGGGCGTTGGACACTTGGCGCCTCGATTCGTAGATGTAGATGCGGCCGTTCCCGCTGCCCTCGTGACGCACCGTGACCGTCCCCTCCTCCCTGACGCCGGAGGCCTCCTCGATCAGCGAGACGTCTAGGTTGGACGAGCAGGCGGCGTAGGTGGCGGTCTTGTCGGTGACGTCCATCACGCCCTTCTCGGTGATGACGAGGAAGTGCTCGCAGCTCACTGGCGATCTCCGATCGAGGGCGACGCCGACGAACGATTCGACCTGCATCCCTTCCTCGAGCTTGAGGCCGAGGTCATCGGTGACGAAGGAACGCTTCTCCACCAACTCCTCGATGACCGGTCGGATGTCGACGAACTTCTCCCCTTCCTTCAGCTCGTTGAGTATATGTCGGCCAGTGGTGATCTTCCCGAAGACCGCCCCGGTGGTCCCGTATTGACCTTCATGCGAGGTCTTGGCGACCATCACGTACGTGGTCTTCGCATCGAACCCTCCGGTGGCGAAGAAGCAATCGTACTTCCTGTAGGCGGCACGATCGCGGCTGACCTCGATCCCGGAAGGGAATGAGCCGATGGCGAGGACCTTCGATGTGTGCCAGCGAATCGATCGGCCGATGACGTCCTTGCTGAGTTCCCTGAACGTCCCAGCGTACGTCGAATCGTTGAGCCTGAGACCCATCCGGCCGTGTGGGGTGATGATCTCGAAGTCGTTCGTCTCCTTCCTCATGACGTCGGCCGACCTCGAAACGGCGACGACGCAGCCCTTCGCGTAGGGCTGTCCCTCGAGGGCGTCCGCGAGCGTCGCCCCTTCCTTGACCTTCTTCGTTTCGCCGTTGACGATGACGTTCATCTGGTCGGTCTGGATGATGCTCAAGTACCTTTAAGCATTTTTCCTTGCGGGCCACCGCTGGCCTGGATGCTTCCGTCCCCGCGGCGGACTGCGATTTCATATACCGAGCAATCCGTTCGTGGGGCGATGGAAAGGTCGGACATCCTCGAGGCGGTGAAGCGGAAGGTCACCTCCCTCTCCGGTGTGATCGCCTTCGAGTACCTGAAGGGCGAGTTCAAGGAGAAGCTCGTTGAACTTGAGCATGAGGCGGAGAAGAACGGCGCCTGCGGAGGCCTGATGCCCTTCACCAACAGGGGCGTCTGGATGGCCTTCGACCGTCAGGTGCAGTTCGTGATCGTGGCGTCTTCCTCGGCTATGCTTCTGGGGATAAGTGACGGCCTGGTATACATCGAAGACCAGAAGGGGCAGATCGTCGGCGAGTGGCTCAACGCCAAGAGGCAGGAGGAACTGAAGGACCGCAAGGACCTCTGCTTCCTCTCCGAGGATTTCGTTCTCTACCCCGATGTGGAGGTGAGCGGCGAACCGTTCTTCGTCCTGCCGGAGGTGGCCTTTCCCTACCTCAAGGGCATCAGAGGGGTCAAGAACGTAGCCTCGGGCAGTATATCCACGCTAGCGGACGACTTCATACGCGCCCGTCTCGGCTACGGCGAGACCAAGCACTGGACGCACCTCGTAGGCTTCGACCTTGACACCTCGACCTGAGATCGGCCTTCGGCCCGGGGTGGGGGTTCCAGCGTCTGATAGTCGAGCAGCGAACCGCCTCGCACAACGAGCGCTCAGGCCTCGGTGTCCCGGACTTCGAGATCTTGCGGGACCGAGGACATCCCCTCGCTTGCCTCTGGCTTGGTCGCCGGGAGATGCTTCTTCACCTTCGATACGATCTCATCGAGCTTCTCCTGCGGGCAAGTGATCCCTCTCACCACGCCAGTCACGACGTCGATGATGCTGCCCTTGGTCGCGATGTCCTCGTCCTTGGGCCGCACCAATCTCGTGTTCACCCCGATGCGGGCGAAGTCCTCGTAGTCGACCGGTGCCTGGCACACGATGATCGCAGGCAGGTCGACGTTTCGCAGGATGAGCCTCGCCTTGTAGATGATGTGGTTCCTCACGTTGCCGAGGTGAATGATCGCGAGCTTGAACTGCTCGATGCGCCTGATCTCGATGTCGTCCAGACCGAAGATCGAGCCGGTCGACACGTCGGGGGCGTCATGCGGCACCCCCGCGCCCGCGTTGATAACGATGACTGAGGTGTCGATGCCCTGCTCCCTGAGCTCATAGGTGATCTCGCAGACCGGCTTCGTGATGTGCCTCTTGCCGGGCCCCATGGCAATCGCGACCACGTCCCGACCGCTCTCCGAGATCGTCGCCCTCTGGGCCATGCCCCCGCCCACGCCGAGCCCCTTTGACTCACGGCACTCCACGAACTTGGTGTGACGTCCTATCTCCTTCACGCCTCGACCCCGCTCTTCATCATCTCTTCCTGTTCCTCGGCGGTCATGTTCGCGACCACGCCCTTGGGGTCGCCGAGGGCCACGACCTTGCCGCCCTTCATGATCGCGGCGCGGTCGCAGCAGTTCATGACGAAGTCCATGTCGTGCGAGACGATAATGAATGTCTCACCGAGCTCCTTCCTCGCCGTGAGCACGGATTTCGCGACGCTGATCTTGGTGATCGGATCCATCGTTCCGGTCGGTTCGTCCAGGATGACGATCCTAGGCTCGCGGATGAGCACCTGCGCCAGCGCGATGCGCTGCTTCTCGCCGACGCTCAGCACGTCCGGGAACGAGTATAGGATGCGGTCGACGTCCTTGCGGTCGAAGCCCACGCCGCTCAGCACCTGGATCGCCTTCATCTTCGCGAACTCGGCGGGCATCTTGATGCCGATGCAGACGGTGAGGTTCTGCAGGATGTTGTTGAACGGGTAGAGGGAATACTCCTGATGGAGGACGCCGATGTAGGGCGTCGCCCTTCCGCGGCCAAACTCTCCCATCTCGTACATGTCGACCCAGTCGTCGCCCACGCGGACGCTGACGCGTCCGCTAGTGCCGGGAGTGATACCCGCGATCATGCGCGAGAGCGTGGTCTTGCCCGCACCGCTCAGCCCAACTAGGCCGAATATCTCCTTCTCGTTGATGTCGAACGTGACCCCGTCCACGGCCTTGACTACGCCGCGGACGATCGAGTAGTAGTACTTGCGGGCATCCTCGACCTTGACGAGAGGACCGCCCACCGGGACCGGTTCAGGGTCCTTCGGCGCGAAGCCGACCATGAACTCCTTGGTGACCTCGACCGGTGCGCCGATCTTCATCATCTCGCCCGCCTCGAGCCAGATCGCCTTGTTCGAGAGGCGGTTGATGGCCTTGGGCCAGTGAGAGGAAACGACCATGCCCATGTTGTAGCGCTTGCTCGTCTCCACCAGAGTGCGGTGCACGATCTCCGCTGTCTGCGGGTCCAGTGTGCCGGTAGGCTCGTCCGCGAGGAACAGCAACGGGTCGCGGGCGAGCTGCCTCGCCAGCACGCAACGCTGCTTCTCGCCCCCAGATAGATCGCGGGCGATGTGCGTGATCCTGGAGGTCAGGTTGACCATCTTCAGCAGATCGATGGCTTTGTCCACCCTCTCCTTCTCATCGCATCGGTCGCCCATTGCCTCGAAGATGTTCTCGATGACCGTCATGTCGCCGAAGAGGGCGAAGGTGCGTTGGAGCATGATCGCGATGCGCTGCTTGATCGCCAAGCGCATCGGATCGTTCTGGTGCAGGGCCCAGAAGTCCACGTCCACGGCCTTGGAGGCCGAGCCACAGACGGTGCAGGGCTTGCCCTTCACCGGTAGATCGAGGTTGCCGCACGACGTACAGCGGTTGACGTGATAGACGATCTTGCCCGAGGTGGGGGCGTAGTCCGCACTGCCCCGAAGCATGTTGATGAGAACGCTCTTGCCTGCACCGCTGCGGCCAATCAGGCCGAGGACGTCGCCGGGATAGATGATCGCCGAGACGTCCCTCAGTACCGAGTTGCCGTCGAATTGTTTGCTGACATTCGAGATGATGACGAGCGGCTCGTACTCCTCGGGCATGACGTTGCGGCGTAGGAGAAGTTGCGTAATAAAGCTTTCTCCAGATGCCTCAACGATAGACAAATGGCTTATTGGTTAACGGGCTAAAAGTATTTGAACGCGAAAATCAAATCAAGGGTGTTAAGGCACGTTTAAATGGATGGATGGTATATCCATCCTTCGATGTCGCTCTCCTTCAATTCCTACTTCTCGGTCGGGCCGACACCGAAGTTCACTCTCTTTCACATTTGGAAGGCTTATCAGGTGATCGACACCGCTGGCCCTGTCGGAAGGAAGGCGCTCGCCGATATTCTGCAGATAGGCGAAGGGAGCGTCCGGACCATTCTAGACAAGATGATACGCGAGGGCTGCGTGGAGAACACCCGCCGGGGCGCGATGCTGACCGAGAGAGGGAAGAAGCGCCTCGCCCAGAGCGGGATCGATGTCAGCCCCGTCAATGTGAGCGGATTGACGCTCGCGAAGCACAATTGCGCCGTCCTGGTCAAGAGACAGGCGGAGGCGGTCAAGCTCGGCTGCGAGCAGAGGGACGAAGCGGTCAGGGCGGGCGCCGCCGGGGCGACGAC
>JAJRAL010000100.1 GCA_028679935.1 Methanomassiliicoccales archaeon
GAACGTTGCGTTGGCCAGGTAGTTGCCGTAGAACGCAGGGGCGCTCGACGGATAGAGTATGTCGCTGAGAGCTTCGAACAGGACCTGTCCTTGTGCGTCGGTCATCAGGACCGCGTACAGGGTGTTGTTGACGTTCCACCTTAGCTGCACCGTCGCGTTGGGCAACGGAGCGCTCATCCCGTCGAGGACGGTCACATCGATCCACTGGTAGAGCACCGCGACCGCGCTGTCCGCCAGGGCCACCCGCGGTATCGAGCACGCGGTGAGCCTCGCCATCGAAGAGCCTCCGAAGTGGCTCCAGGCGACGTGGAAGGTGGTGTTCCTGGCCTCAAGAACGACGCTCGATCCGTCCGGCGCCACGATGTCCGATCCGACATCGCAGCCGTTCATTGAAATCTGAGCGTTTCCCTCTAGCCTGAGGCTGACCGCGCTGTAGAGCTGTCCAGCCTCCATGATCACCTGACCGTTCCCGAAGACATACATCCAGATCTGCCTGTTCGACGTAATCGCGGCCGATCCGACGAAGAGCCTGGCGTTGTCCTGAACGTAGATGCAGAAGGCGCCGGTTTCGCCCTGGTTAATGTTGAGGACGCCGTTTGTGATGTACAGCGTGCCGCTGTCCCTCACGACGACCTTTGCGTATGAGAACGTTGTTCCGTTGAGCACGACCGTGCTTGTTCCCTGGACGACCAGGTCCGACGGAGCGGTTTGTACCTCGACCGTAACGTCCACCGAGGCCTCGTTGTTGTCGTAGTTCGCTTCTGGGATCGTCTGGTCCGGGTTGACCATGACGGTCAGGGTTACTACTCCGGGCAGCGTCGGCACCCAGGTCAGATGCGCCACGGCGGAGCCCTCCGAGGGCACGTCGATGACGTCTGTGCTGACCTGGACGCTTCCCGCCCAGAGCTCGATCGAGACGTCGACCGCGTCGACCGGCCCATCATTGTGGACGGTGGCGTTGACGTAGACGACGTCGCCGGTCATCGGCGCCGATGGCCAGACATGGACGTCGCCTGAGGTAATCGAGAGCTCGGGCATCGCGTTGATGACGAGCTCGACCTCGACGTCCTGCACGACCAGGGGCTCAGTGTACGGGTGCAGTGTCACCGGTAGTACCGGCGAGTCCAGGTCCTCGTAGCTGGCGTTCACAACGTAGTTACCGACAAAGTTGTTGCTCGTGGCCGTGATCAGGTCGCACAGGGCGTGGAACTCGACCTCCCCGGCCTCGTCGGTCAGGGCGGAATCATAGATCGTTCCATTGCCGTAGAACCTGAGCTCCACGTAGGCGTCCTCTATCGGCATGTCATTGCCGTCGAGGACGGTGACTAGTATTGCTCTGTAATGATAGACGACGGCCGATTCTCTCGGTTCGACCGAGGGGACGCTGACCGATGTCAGCGTGGCGAACACGTGGCCCCCGAGCTCGTTCAGGGACTGCGAGAGCGCAGAGTCCTCGATGTCGATCAAGGCGTTCGATGTGGTCGGGGCGACTATCCTCGAGTCGATGTCGCTGTCATCCGCGATGAAATGACTCTCTCCATCGAGGTTCAGGATGATGTTGTCCCCGAGGTTGCTGGCCGTGAGACTAAGGACCGAGTCGTTCATCAGGTAGACGTCGATGGCCAAGTTCGAGTCGAGCGTCGCGTCGTCGAGGATGATCTGCCCGTCGTCCATGACGTAGATCCTGAACTCGTTCACGCGGTTCTGCAGGATGTTGAAGGTAGCGTTGCTGATGATGAGCGTTCCAGACTCATTCACCACAACCTTGCCGCGGTGGAAGAACGTCGCGTCGGCGAAGGTCACGACCTCGGTGCCCGACACGACCAGGTCGTAGTCGGTCACCATCAGGTTGACCGTTATCGAGGTCGAAGCCTGGTTGTTGTCGTAGCGGTACTCCGCCGGATTATGGAGCGGGTTGACGACGACATAGATGTCGTACGTGCCGATCTGCGTCGGCGTCCATGTGAGGCTAGTGACGTTCGTGCCGAGCGCCGAGACGTTGATGATCGAGGTGCCTAGGAGCTTGCCGACCGTCGCCGGGTTGCCGCTGTAGTAGGCCACCACGACGTTCCTCGCGTCCGCCCGCCCGAGGGTGTTCGAGACGGTGACGCTGATCGTCACGGGCTCGTCCGTCAATGCCGGCTGGGGGTCGATCGAGATCGAGCTCGAGGTGATCGCAAGATCTGGCTCGTCCGGCAACACCTGAACCTGGATCGACCGGATGTTGTTTGTCTTGTGGGATTCTGTGATGTTGCCGTAGGGGTCGACCTTCACGGTGATGGTGTGCACGCCCGCGGGAATCGCCTGCCACTGAATAGGCAGGAAGACGGTCTCACCTGCGCCGATCGAGGTTATGGTCCGGTTGGCGATCACGGAGGAGCCGTCATAGAACTCGACGTACACGCTTCTTGAGCCGGTCAGCCCGATGTCCTGGATCTCCGCAGTTATCGTGACCGTGTCATTGACGTAGATGGTCGTCGGGTCGGTCGTTATGCTGATGACCGCGAGGTCGGGCAGGTCCAAGTAGAGACCGGCGATGGTCACTTCGACCTCCTGCGATTGGATGCCCATCTCAGGATAGGGGAGGAATGAAACCCCTGCCTCAGCGTAGTACCAGACTCCTGTTGCATTTTGGTACGAGATGTTCAGGAGATAGTCACCCAGGATCTGAGAATTGGGCATGCTTGAGGAATTGATGTATTCAGAGAGGAGCGGGATCCTGACGGTTCCGTCGCTCCCAGTGTCGGTGTAGTTGCCTGCCGACTTGCCGAGGTAGTCCAGGACCACTGCCGGGGGCGTCGTGCTGACGCCGGATGGTGAATAGTACTGGGCCGGGGCACCGCCGAGCATCAGTGATGCGTCGATCGTGGCACCGGAAACGGGCAGTCCCTGCTCATCGCTCACGTTCACGTTGGCCCATCTATAGATGTATACCGATGGCCGCAAGGTGACGTTGATGAATAGCCAATCCACGAATACCTGGTCTGTTGCGTCGTTGTTCATGAACGAGATGTTGAGACTGTTCAAATCATCCAGAGTCTTGATTCCAGCAGCATACAGATCGTAGAAACCGTATGTCCAGCTCGGCAGCGGACTGTTCACAATCTGGATAGAAGTGTTGCGCGGTGTGCCGCCATCAATGCCCCAGGTCAAATAGCTCGAATCTGAGTATCCAGGGCCAGTGGCGTACTTAATGCCAAGGACAGCCGATGCGATTTCGCCCGACAGATCGGACATGTTGAACGATGTTATTGACATAGTCCTCTGGAGTCCAATTGTGTAGGCTGAATTGTCTGGCTTCGATAGGGTGCGAATTGCGGACGTGGTATTGTCTGCCACCCCCTTCCCAAGGGGCACGAAGGTTGTCTGAACATCATTCGTTACGACGGCGGGCTCCCTCTCAGCCGGACTGCTTGCTATCTTCTCCATGTTGAAGCTCGTGCCGTAGAGGTAGCACTCAGCGGTGTCGTAGACCTGAAGCGTGTCATGAACCGACGGGGTATCGGAGAAGTCCACCGCGAGGTAGGAATCTATGGCCGTCAGCTTCGTGTTCATGGCCACAGTGATGGCCCGGTAGGCCGGGAAGACGAGGTCGACTGTGAACCAGACGCGGTTGATATAGATCGTCGCCGAGGGGTCCGAGTTCGCCAGCTCGATGTTGAGGTGGTTCAGATCCTCCGCCGACATGGTCGGCAGGGCGATGTTGGCCTGGACGTCGCCGTTGATTGTGACGTCGTAATCCGCCGCGGTGTCGTCGATCGTGAGGCCGGAATTGACCATCACGCCATTCTCATATGAATACTGGATCGGATCGTCCGCGGTGTATCCCGCGTCCGTGTGATACTCGATGCGGAGCCTTACGTTCGCCGAATCGAACGCGAGCCCGTTCAGGTCGTTCAGGTCCGTCATCAGGATGTCGCCAGGAGCGAGGTCGATGTATCTCTGGTCGCTCATCCTTATGTCACCGATGGCACCCGTGGCGGTGTTGCTGCTCCCAAACGCGCTTGGCATCCTTTCCAGCGTGTAGAACACGTCCTGCCTCGCCGAGTTGTCAGAGGCGAACGGGTAGTCATGGTCGAATAGCATGGTGATGTTCACGGCGGACATGTTGCTGAACACGCCAGTGATGCTCGAGTCCTCGATCAGGACGTTGCTTGATGCGAAGAACAGGACGGGAGAATCATCGAAGAACTCAGGGGGGAAGTAGTCGCCATTGCAGTACTGTTGAATCTCCTCGGTCGTGTGGTTCCTGATCACGGAGTCGGAGAGGACAAAGGTGGAGTTGTCCACGACCATGTGACCGGGGAACTCGATCACCGAGCCGTCGGTCGCCTCGAGGCGCCCGCCGTTCTGGACTATCACGCCCAGGCTCGGGAAGTCGTATATCTGGTTGAGTACGGTTGTCAGCACCGAGTCCTCGAGGATCAGCTGTCCGCCGTCCTCGATCGTCAGTGTGTAAACGTGAGGCGAATCGGAGGGATCGTCAGCCATCCCGCAATCCTGCGTGAAAGCGATTCCTCCGTCTGTGACATGGACCACGCCTCCGGCGCGGATCGTCAGATTGCCGTCCATGTAATGGATGGAGCCGACGATGTTCCATTCCGAAACGTCGTATTCGCTTCCTATGATAACGTCACCGTTCGGCAGATACGACGGCAAGGCCGCTCTTCCGACGGAAGGCATGCCTATCACCATCAGTCCGGCGAACAGCGAAAACACTAGACACCAGACGATCCCAAGACTCGCTAGCTTGCTCTTAAGGGTACGACTGTTCATAAGCCCACCTAAACCCTCCGGGTTCCCACTGACGCCAAAGAAGCAAATGTGGTTATAAATAGGTATGGCTTAAATTGGCATTTCGTGTAGCATCCTGGCTGCCCCGCGGGAAGGGTCTCCCCCGGACCCCTTCGCGAAGCGACGAAAGGCCTACCTCCGCTTGATGATCTTGCGGATCGAAACGGAGCGCTTTACCTCTTCCTTCTTCTCCTCGGGCTTGGCCTCTTCCTTCGGCTCCGGTGCCTTCTTCGGCTCCTCCGGCTTCCTCTCGGCGCGAACCGGCTCCTCCTTCGGCGCGGGGGGCGCCTTCGGTGTTTGGTTCTTGAGGTCCGCTCCGCAGGCGTAGCAGGTGTCCGCGTTGGCGCTGACGATGGTGCGGCACTCCGGGCAGAAGATCTCCGCGAAGCTAGCCTCGTCGGTCACCTCCGGCACGGGTTCGGGCGCGGGGAGCGGCTCGGGTGCTGCCTGATGCCTGACCTCCACTACCGGCTCCGGGATCGTCGCTGCGGGCATGGGTTCCGGCTTGGATGGCGCCGCGGGCGCTTCCGTCTCCAGGCTCAGTCCCTTGCCGCGAAAGGACCGCTCCCGCTCACCGAGGGTGCCCTCGCGGTCCGTCAGTGACCTCTCCCATTCTACGAAGCGTTTCTGCTCGTCCATGACCAGGCGCTTGCTCTCCTCAAGCAGCGCCTCCTGATCCGAGATGACCTTGACCTTTGCAAGGAGCTCCTCGCGCCTCGCGGAGATATCATCCAGCGCCTTCTTCAGCTCCTTCTCCTCGGCAAGCACTTTCTCCTCGACGACTCCGAGGCGCTGCGTGGCCTCGTGGATCGCCGTCTCATACTCGGTAGAGCGCCCATGGAGGTCGAGCAGCGCCGCCTCCTTCGCGCCCAGCTCCCGGTCCCTCTTCTCAAGCTCCACCCTTCCCGCGTTGAGCTCGGTCTCGAGCTGCCTCAGCTCCTGCTCCAGGGACGTCAGCTCCTTCGTCTTCTTGGCGACGCCCTCCTCGCGGGGCACGAGCTCGGTCTCCCTTCCTTCGAGCTCCGTCTGCTTGGTGGTGAGCTTTTCCTCTCGCTGATCGAGGAAGTCGGTGCGTTGCTTGAGCTGTGCCTCGAGGGCGTCCAGCTCATCGCGGCGTTTCTTCAGGTCCGCCTCCTGCGCTTTGATCTTGTCCTTGAACTCTTCGATGACCTGCCAGATAGCGACGTTGTCTCCTGCCAAACAATTCCCCTCCAGGTTTCCTTCCTGAGCGGCTCGCGCAGTAATCCACGCGGTACACTTTAATCTTTTTCGGCCGATGGTCAAACGCTGGATGTCTAGGCGAGCGAAGGGCCGAGCACCGTCAGCCCACCAGGCCCGACGTCGAACGTGTGCCGCTCCATCGAGTGGTCGGAGGCCCTCATCTTCTCGACCCTCAGGTACCGGGCCAGCTTGCCGCGGCTCCGGTCCAGGCCGAGCTCGATTATGCCGTCGACCAGGAAACCCTCGTTCCCGAGCAGGTCGGACGGCGTGCCTTGCGCCCGCTCCATCACGATGAACGAAATCAGGCCGAGGTCGCGGAGGTTCTTGAAGAAGTAGAACATCCTCTTCCTCATTCCCGCCGAATCCTCCATCAGCGAGTACAAGGCGCCGAGCGAGTCTAGCGTGAAGACGGTGAACCGCTCACCGTGCTTCTTCCGGTAGTAGGTGAGCATCTGCTCGATGAACTGAACGTAGTCGGTCGGGTTGTCGACCTCGACGATCTCGTCCAGCTCCCTGAGGTCGGTGATGTCCGAGATCTCCAGATTGGGCGTGACCTTGAGCCCAAGCGATCCCATGTTGCGCAGGTGCGATTCGCCGCTCTCTTCCAGCGTGACGTAGAGGCCGAACTCCTTCGACTTCTCGAGGTAGGTCGACATGAGCGAATAGCAGAAACTTGTCTTCATCGAGCCCGGCGGTCCGGTGACGAGAACGACCTTGGGCGCCTCGATGTCCGTGCGGAACACCTTGTCCAGGCCAGGTATCGAGTCCTTGAACATGCAGCTACCGCTCCTTGCCAGTAGAATATGCCCTCGATAGTAATACTTTCTGCCCTGGACGCGCGAGCCCGAGAACGACGCTAGGAAAGAGCATGCTCAGTTGGTCCGTCGCTCGGCTCAGGCACCGGCCCGAGACGACCACGGGTCGGTCATCGGTCCGCGTCCTCGTCCCTTTCCTCTCTCTCCTCGGTCGGCTCCTCGCGGGGCAGGCCGTTCTCGTCCACGTGGGATTCGACCTCCTCGATCGCCTGCTTTTCATGCTCGCCGACCAGCCTCTCGACCGCGATGACCGTCTCGCCCTCCTCGAGGCGCTTCGCCCTGACGCCCTGCGTCACCCGGCCCATGACCCTGAACTCGCTGACGGAGGTGCGGACCACGTTCCCGGAGTCGGAGGCGATCAGGATCTCGTCCTCGTCGGAGACCTCCAGCACGGTGACGACGCGCCCGGTCTTGTCGTTGATGCGCATCGCCTTGATGCCCCTGCCCCCGCGGTGCGTCTTGCGGTATTCGTCCCTCTCCTCCTCTTCTGGCTCCACACCCTCCGGCTCGGCCTCGCCGTTGTCCTCGGCGATCTCCCCCTCCGCCGGCTCCTCCGACTTGCCGATGATAGACAGCTTGCCGTAGCCCCTCTCGGTGACCACCAGCAACTTCGAGGCCTTGGTCACGACGGCCATGCTGACGACCTCGTCCCCTTCGTAGAGGCGCGTGCCGATGACCCCTCTCGCGGGCCGACCCATCGATCTGACGTCGGACTCGTCGAAGCGGATCGCCCGGCCGTTCTTCGTGACCAAGACTATCTCCCTCGTGCCGTCGGTAATCTTCGTGTCGATCAGCTCGTCGCCTTCGTTCATCCCGAGGGCGATGATGCCGTTGATGCGCACGTTCTTGTA
>JAJRAL010000170.1 GCA_028679935.1 Methanomassiliicoccales archaeon
GGACAACACCACGCATCTTGTTCCTGTCCGTAACTAGTCTCCTCGACCTCATTTGGGTCTTGCCGAATTGATTCCATCTCTTTCCATAAGAAGCTTACAATCGGATAGCGAGTAGACTCAAGCCCCCCCATTCTTCCTCAAATGAGATTCTGGCACGACATCGATTCAATTCGAATCCCGAGATGTCACTGATCATTACTCCGCTGTGAGCAAAGGGTTGAAATCCGCTCAGTTACCTTCGAGGGCGAAAGGGGGAAAGTTCGGTACGAAGCGAGGACCTCGCTTGAGCCTGATCATCGGGCTCTTGCTCATCATCGCAATGACTTGTCTAGCTCCACTCCCATGCGCGAGCGCGCAGTGGCCGATGTTCCATTCCAATCCGTCACACAGCGGCATCGGACCGAGCAATTCCACGGTCGGCTCCCAATTGCTCTGGAGGCGTGCCACCGGCAATGAGGTCTGGTCATCTCCGGCCGTCGAAGGCGGCGTGGTCTATACACGCTCTTCCCCTCGACGACGCCTCATGATATCCGTTCATTCATCGCACTCGCGGTCGGAGGCGTAGTCTTCTTCCTGGGGGCTCAATGGATTGAGGGGCGCGGAAAGGGGAAAGGCGTCAAGAGGAGGAGGTTGAGGGTCGGTGAGGAGATCGTCCTCGGCGCACTGCTTGATGGCATCCCGGAGTCCCTCGTCCTCGGCATGACCTTTGTGATCGGGGGGCCGGCAATGATCGCGTTCTTCGGGGCAGAGTTGATCGCGAACCTGCCGCAGGGCATTGCATCCTCGGCAGACATGGAGCGGGGAGGGATCCGGCCCCGGAGAATCTATGCGCTATGGCTCTTCGTAATCGGGATCTGTGTCATCAGCACGGTCTGTGGAGTCCTACTGATCCAGGCATATCCTGAGCTGACAGGCGTATACGCGATGGCCGCCGCAGGAGGAGCGGTCCTGTCGATGCTCGCCGTGACGATGGTCCCTCAGGGCTTCGCCGACGGTGGGAGGTTGACAGGACTGATGGTCGTGCTGGGATTCGCCGTCGCCGCCATGATCGGGGTTGTCGGATGAACGATCAGATCGGGCGGTCCCTCGGGTCCTCGTAGTGCCCAACTTGGATCACCACGTTAGGCTTGAGCCCCGCGACCGCCGGTAGCACGTGATTGAGGACCTGCTCCGCGGTCGCGCGCATCTCGCGCCCTCGAGAGGTGATCTTCACCCATCCTTCTTCGTCGCGGTAGTAGTGCTCGACCACCGTTCCCTTCTTGTTCCCGATCATGACGACGTACGTGTCGTTCTTCAGGTTCATCTCGAGTACCCCTTCTCGGACGCCTCATCCTCGTTCATCTTCACCCTTGCTTTGACGAGCTTCTTGATTAGCGCTATCGGCATCTCGCGGTCGAGCGGCAGATGGACGGCCGATTTGGTCGTGATGTAGCCCCTCAGGTCCTGCTTGTGCTTCTCGATCAGCGGCGGGCGAAGATAGAGCCCGATGCGCTTCGTGAAGAGGCCGAACCAGGCCAGCCTCCCTTTGTAGCTGTAATAGGGCATCCGGTAGCTGATGCTCTCCCTGGCGGTCGGCGCTGCCTCCATGATTGCCGCCCGGACCTCCCTGAGCTTGTCCTGTACCTCTTTGGGTGCGGCGGAGATGTGTTCGTCAACGCTTGTCGGGTCCTTCTTCATGGAAAGCCTACCGAATGGAGAATGGCATAACTCTTTCGGCTGTCGGGGTTCAGTTGGTTCGGGGATCCCAACGATCGACCGAGCAGCCAAATACATCCTGCTGCAAGCATTCGATGATGCCGCCGAACAGTGAGAAGGTCGTCAAGTCCGAGGACGAGTGGAGGCGAGAGCTCACTCCGGAGCAGTTCCGTATCCTGAGGAAGAAGGGCACCGAACCGGCCTTCCACAACAAGTACTGGGACAACAAGAGGAAGGGGGAGTATCATTGCGCGGGTTGCGGCAATCCGCTCTTCTCATCGAGGGCGAAGTTCGAGTCGGGGTCAGGATGGCCATCTTTCTGGGAGCCGATCTCAGAGCATGGAGTGGTCACCGCGCCCGACAACAGCTTGATGATGAGGCGCACCGCGGTAGAGTGTGCACGCTGCGGCGGCCATCTGGGTCACGTGTTCGACGATGGCCCGCAACCCACGGGACTTCGCTACTGCATGAACTCGGGAGCCATGGATTTCGTGGAAGAGGCCTAAGTTCTCGAACGACACCGGAGAACACAATCTCGGTTCCTCTCTGCGGGTTTCACCCCCGTGCACCAATCGCGACTCCTATTTCGGATACTATCTCCTACCCAAGAGGTTCACTTGTTGAAGGCTTCACCACAGGTGCAGGGTTTGAGACGGTCCTGCTCGAGTATTCGAATTCGGAAGAAGACGGATGGCGGACATAATCTTTCAGAACGAATTGAATCTTGTTCTCCAGATAGTCATCCTGCTGATATTCCTCACCGCCATCCTGATCAAGCTGCGGAAGCACTCATTGTTGCACGGAAGCCTGATGTTGGTCGCCTTCGCGCTGAACACGATCTCGATACTCTTCATCATGGACCCGCTCCTTCTCGGCGCCTTGCCTTTCCTCAGCACCAACACTCAACCTCTCGGATTCCTCTTGATCGCCCATCACCTGATCGGGCTCGTCGTGTATCTTCTGTCATTCTTCCTCGTCGTCCGGTTCGCCTACGCCAAGCTCACGATTGGGCTCTGCCGCGGGAAATGGCCCATGCGGACGACGGCCATCCTCTGGGGTACCGTTCTCTTGATGGGCCTGTACCTTTACGCCGTCGGATCCTTCATCTGACCGGATTCCGCCGCGGCATCGCATATATATCGGCGCGGGACGGTCGATCGTTCATGAACGTCAAGACGAGGACGATCAAGCAGAAGGTCATCATTCCCGCGACTCCGGATCAGGTTTACAACACGTTCATGGATCCGAAGATGCACGCCGCCTTCACCGAGAGCGAGGCCAAGGGCAGCCCTGAGGTCGGAGGGGAGTTCTCCGCGTGGGGTGGGTATATCACGGCAAAGAACCTTGAGCTCGAGCCAGGGAAGAAGATCGTCCAAGAATGGTCCACCTCGGAGTGGCCGGAAGGATATCCTCCTTCAAGGTTGGAGTTGAGACTGAAGGCGGTTCCCGGGGGAACGGAGCTCACGTTGATCCAGACGGACGTCCCTGAGGAACAGGCGGACGACTACGATCAGGGATGGCACGACAGCTACTGGAAGCCGATGGTGAAGTACTTCGAGCGGGGCAAGAAGCGGAAGGCTGCCAAGTCGCCTACGAGACTGGGTCATCGCAGGTCTTGACCGGGCAACAGAATGTTTCCTCATCCGAGGTAGCAAGGATGCCAATCGAGATAACCTGGCTTTGCCACGCCTGGTTCAGCCTGAAGGCGGATAGCAAGCTTGTCCATTTCGACCCGCTCTCAGAGAAGTACAAGGAGAAGCTAGGGGCGCGAATCCCCATGGACGAGAGCTCGAAGGCTGACCTCATACTGATCTCACATTCCCGTGGGGATCACTGAGACAAGGGCACGATCAATTCCTTGAAAGGGCCGTCAACGGTCATCATCGCACCGCGCAAGCCTGCCAAGAGCATCGAAGGGGCGAAGGAGATCGAGGCAGGCCTCAGACGTCACTTGAGCGA
>JAJRAL010000004.1 GCA_028679935.1 Methanomassiliicoccales archaeon
GGCAATCGTCCGCTCAGCCGAGGTAGCCAAGTCCGGATTACGGCGCCAGCCTTGAGAGCTGGTGGTGCCCTGCACCACGGGAGTTCGAATCTCCCCCTCGGCGCCTCTCGAACTTGCCGTGAATCAGATTCCAAGGTAGCCAGCATAAGTCGCGCCTTTGCACTCTTCGAGCTCTCCCGCGGCGCATCTCCTGACCGCCTCGAACACACTTCCCGTGCATCCCGCCTTGACGCTTGTCCCCGCTTCCTTCAACGCCCCGTAGGCGCGCCGACCGATGGTACCAGTAATCACGATGTTGACCTTGTTCTCGATCAGTGCCTTCGCGGTCATGAGGCCCGCTTCAACCCCTGGAGCTCGCGATGGATTCTCGACGACGGTGAACTTCTCGGGGCTGCCCTCGAAAATGAAGAAATACTTGCTCCTCGCGAGGGAACCCACCTTGTCATCGAGAGTATTCCCGAGGCTCGATACGGCCATCCTGCACGGCTTCCGCGGCCCGCTTGCTCTTGCCATTTCAGGCCCTTCCGTCTCTTCTTGGCATCGGCGTGCATTTCAACATTCGCATTCGCCTCACGCCGAACTCCCATCCGATGAGCCTTTTCGTCTTGGTCCACAGGATCCGCGGTTGCTGTACCTACGCACTACATCCGGACGATTCATGAACTCAGGGCAGTCGCCCGCACACGTCGCAATCCTTCCTTCTCGTGACCTCTACCAGGTTCCAGGCGTTGCAGCCAGTATCGCCTGAGAGGAGTCGGGAGACGAGGGGCGCACCGTATCCAGTCAGGAGCTTCACCGCCTCGATGGCCTGCAGCGTTCCGAACACGCCCCCGGCGGCCGCAATTACGGATGTGCTCGGTGCCCCGGAACGTAGTTCCGAGGATAGGCAACTGAGACAAGGCGACTTTCCGGGAACGACCGTCGTCAGCATGCCGGAGAATCGGTTCACGGCGGCGAAGACCAGAGGCAACCGTTTCGATACGCAGAATCGGTTTAGCACCGCGTGCGAAATGTCATCGTTGGTGCAATCCAGCATGACCTCCGCTCCGTCGTAGAATAGGCCTACGTTATGATCGTCAATCGTCTCGAGCACCTTGACTGTCTCCACTCTCGAATTCAGCCTTCTGAGCTTCCAGGCGGCGCTCTCGACCTTCGTCCTCAGCTCCGTCACGTCCAATTCCCAGTGGAGCACCTGCCGGCCAAGGTCTGCGACCTCCAGGCTCTGGCGGTCGGCGATAATTATCTTCCCAACGCCGGCGACCGCGAGATACTGACATGCGGCGGATCCCAATCCGCCCAATCCCACCACGCCCACGGTGGACTTTGACAGTCTGGCCTGAGCATCCTCGCCGAAGCCATCGATGAGCATCTGACACTTGTAGCGCTCTCTGTCCACCGCAGTGAGATCACCTTGTGGCATCTTCTCTCGTGCAGAGAATGTGCACCCCTGCCGGATACGGTTTGCGGTGAAGGCGCGCAAGGGATGAGCCAATCCTCAGCACCGTTTAATAGCACGGCCTTCGCTCATGATTGCGATCATCATGGTGGACTACGCCGAGTGTTCCAGGAAGATGGTGGAGATCCTTGGATTGAAGCATGAGCCAGTGGCGATCACGCTCATCAAGAAAGGACAACCCATTCCGGAGGGATATCCGCAACCGGAGAAGCCGATCAGGCACTGTCAGTCGGTCATGAGGGCAAGGAAGGGCGAGTGCCTGCTCCTTCCCGCCAGCAAGCACGCCTGTCCGGTGGGAGCGTCCGCCCTCGGCCTGCTGCCGATCCCCGAGAAGGTGGAATCGGGGAAGTTCCACTACGGCCTTGGCATGTACCAGAGCGAGGAGGCCGCCAAGCACACGATGGATGTCAGGCCCCACCTGGAGCCGGAGAGCCTGGCAGCGACGCTTGTCTGCCCGCTCAGCAAGGCGAAGGTCGCACCGGACGTGATCGTCGTCACCGGCACACCGGAGCAGATCTACTGGTTGCTTCCGGCGGCGGCGACATATGAGAAGGGGGGTAGGATCACGATAGAGACCGCTTCGTTCCAAGCGAGCTGCGTGGACTCGACCATCATGCCATACTTGACCGGCCTACCGAACGTCTCCTTCGGCTGCTATGGGTGCCGGAAGACGACGGACATCGCTCCCGAGGAGATGCTGGTGGGATTCCCAGCAGGGAATCTGGGTCGGCTCGTGGAGATACTGGAGAAACTGAAGGAAAGGCCCATCCCGGCCTGCCGGGAGAAAACGCTCGCTACGTGACTACCCTAGATGTGATTCGAAGCACGAACGCTAGAACGCGGTGCCAAGTGGCAGGCTGCGCGCACCCCGGCAATTCGTTCGCTATATTTATATGAAACTATTGAGATATCAATCCGCCAAGTCTGGCAGGGATGGGATGGGGCACGTGCAGGTATCGTTATCGCGGGGCCTATTGCGCGCATAGCGGAGTCGATGGGAGGCATTGCGTCGGCGAGGAGGCCTGCGGGCTGATCTCCCATGAGCGCGAAGCGACGCACCATCATCCGGATTGCTCCAGGGAGCAATGGTTTGGCCTGTACTGCGCCAAGTACCAGCGGTTCTACTGCGCCGGCAAGGAGAACTGCGGCACCGCCGAATCGTATCTCAGGCATCTCACCATCAACAGGCAATCGCAATGGAGGCCCTAGCGTTGGAATGCGCCTACCTCGATCTCGATGGGCGGTGCAAGGGCCCGTACATCGGGTTCGGCTGCATCAAGGACAAGTGCACCGCCGACAAGAAGACGGAGTGCGAGTTCAACGACAAGGACTTCTACTGCAGGAAGTACAAGCGGTTCGAGTGCATCGGGCAGGGCAACTGCGCGAGCCTAGACGATTATATGAACTTCGTCAACGAGAGGCGAAGGCGCATTCACTCCTCGAAGTAGAGGTCCTTCCTGATCCTCGGGACCATCGCGGCAACGACCGCCTGCTCAGTTAGTTCGGACCTCGTGAGAAGGCCGTGTGTCAGGAAGCCTATCGCTCCCTGTCCCCTTCCGGTCCTCTCCTGGCCGTAAAGCTCGTGGAACGCCTCTCCGACGGTGCCCCCTATGCGCAGCTTCTCCGCCACCGACGGCGGGTAGAGGAATCCGGGACCATGGCCGAGGGTCACGCGCCCCATCTTGTCCACCACAGCGCAGAACTGAACGTCGTAGAGCAGATCGTTGTGCTCGAAGATGCCAGCCTCGATCCCGATGCCGAAATCGTTCCTCCCGAGGCTCCGCTTCGCCCTCTCGATCGCGCCCTTCTCGACATCATCGTCCCACGGCTCCTGAGGGACCGAGGCGGAAACGCGGCACGATAGCACTTGCACGTCGGTGAAGATGCGCCTCATGACGTTCTCGACGGCGTGCACTTTGACCGGGTTGTCGGAACCGACGGACACCTTCATCGTCCGGAGCAGTCTGCCGTTCTCGTCGATCTCCCCCTGGATGACCCTGGTCGAGGAGATCGGTGTGCAGTCGTCCGCCAGAGCGAAAGGAACGCGGTAGAGCCTAAGCGGGGAAAGCCCTGCCGCGGCTCGTTCCTTCGAGAATCGTTCCGCGTCCGAGAACGCCTCCGGGCCGACGACAAGGGACCCGATCGAAGGGTCGGACATCAGTGTCCCCTCGGGCGCATCGATCACACCAACGGTGAATGGCTTGCCCTTCGCCGATGCATAGGATTCGACTGCCGCGAGTCGTTGCTCCAACGGCATGGCCTTGGTCTTATGCTGAGCGACGAATGCGTCGGACATGACCCCTATCGCTACCTCGTCGCCGACCTCGAACGCCTTGTCGAGGAGGATTCGATGTCCACGGTGCAGGACGTTGAACGTCCCGCCTACTGCGGTCTTCATCTGAATCCCACTAGTATGAGCATCAAGATAAGGACGACGAAGCTGAAGACATAGAGCATCAGAAGCTGGTTCTTCTTCTTCTTGAGCCTAGAGGTCGAAGATTTCTTGCACTCCTCGGAGCAATACTCCTCCTGGCCGATGAACGCCCTGCCACAGCTGCGGCAATGGCGATGCTGCGGGATCTTCTCTGTCATCTAGCCCCGCCTAAGGCCGTAGTGTATTAAAAGAGTTCCCCATACCCGGCGCCGCTGGGCGGGCTCTGGTCTCACTCGGGGATATGCGCTCCGAAGGGTTCTGGCCGGCACGTCTGCACAGGCTGAAATACCCGCGACTGCGAACTCCGTGCCATGAGAACGGTGAAAGGAGGCCGGGTGCTCGTCGCGCTCGGCGGGAACGCCATCCTGAAGCATACCGAGCGCGGCACCGCCGAGGAGCAGATCCGCAACATCCGCGTCACGTCCAAGCGTCTGGCGGAGATCGTACGAGAAGGCAATTCCATCACCGTCACGCATGGCAACGGGCCGCAGGTGGGAGACATCCTGCTCAGGAACGAGTTTTCGAAATCGATTCTGCCCCCGATGCCGATCGATGTCTGCGGGGCGGAGAGCCAGGGGATGATCGGCTATTTCCTCCAGCAGACGCTCCATAACGAGCTCGCGGAGCGAGGTTTGGCGATCCCGGTGGCCACGATCCTCACGCAGACCATCGTTGACGAGGACGACCCCGCTTTCTCCAACCCGTCGAAGCCGATCGGGCCTTTCTACACTGCGCTGGAGGCCTCGAAGATGAGGGAAGAGAGGGGCTGGGAGGTCATGAACGACAGCGGCCGGGGATGGCGTCGCGCCGTGCCCTCGCCCATGCCTGTCTCGATCGTCGAAGCGGAGGGGATCAAGGAATTGGTCGAAGCCGGATGTCTGGTGATCGCCTGCGGCGGGGGTGGCGTCCCGGTCGTCAGGACTAGGAGCGGTGAACTGAGAGGGGTCGAGGCGGTGGTGGACAAGGACCACAGCGCAGCGATTCTTGCCAAGATGATCGGGGCCGATACGTTGCTGATCCTGACCGACGTCGAGGGAGCGTTCTCCGACTACGGCAAGAGGGGCCAGCAATTGATCCCAAGAATGACGGTCGTTGAGGCGAAGGAGATGGTCGCCGATGGGACGTTCGCCGGTGGAAGCATGAGGCCCAAGGTCGAGTCGGCGGTGCAGTTCCTTGAACAGGGAGGCAAGCGGGCGATCATCACCTGCCTGGAGTGCGCCCTGGCGGGTCTGGGGGGCAAGAGGGGGACGACGATTGTGCCTTGAGGCGCGGGTGAACCAAGTCCCTCCCTTGACGGATGATCTACCCAATTCCCTGCGATACGGCAAGTTATTATCCCCTCTACTCGCAATCCGACGCGAGGTCATCAGCATGGAGGTTCGCCAGCTAACCAGCGGAGTGCATTGGGTCGGGATCAGGGATTGGGAACGGAGGATGTTCGACGCCCTCGTCCCCCTCCCGACGGGGACTTCGTACAATTCGTACGTCGTCAAGGGGGACAAGGCGACAGCCCTGGTCGACACGGCGAACCCCGGCTTCGAAGAGGAATTGCGGTCGAAGGTCGAACAGGTCGTCCCGATCTCGGACCTAGACTACCTGGTCATGAACCACGCGGAGCCGGACCACGCCGGAGCGATACCGTACGTGCTCGCAAAGGCACCGAAAGCGAAGCTGGTGCTGACGAACCAGGGGGCGAAACTCGCAGAGGCGCTCTTCCGAGTTCCCGCTGAGCGAATGATGATCGTGAAGGAGAACGACCGCATTGACCTCGGCGGCAAGACCCTCAGGTTCATCGAAGCGCCGTTCCTGCACTGGCCAGAGACGATGTTCACCTACGCCGAGGAGGACAAGGTGCTGATGACCTGCGACTTCTTCGGCGCGCACACATCCTTCGGCGACTTCTCCCGGGAGGTGATGGATTACGACTGGATTGCGAAGAAGTACTTCGGCGAGATCATGATGCCCTTCGCCAAGAACGGCAGGAACGCGATGGAGAAGATCGACCGTCTGCCGATCGATATCATCGGGCCAAGCCATGGGCCGATGCACGATGACCCCCGGCACATCATGTCCCTCTACCGCAACTGGACCCAGGGGAGGACGGTGCGGAAGGTCGTGGTCGCGTACGTCACGATGTGGCAGTCGACCCATATGCTCGTCGAGGCGATGAACCAGGCGATGCTAGAGGCGGGGATCGAGGTGCACGTCTACGACCTGACGTCGAGCGAAGCATCCTCGCTCGCCGGCGATCTGGTCGACGCGGAGGGATTGGTCCTCGGCGCGCCGACTGTTCTCGGCGGACTTCACCCGCTTGGACTCTACGCCGCCTCTCTGATCAAGGCGTTCAAGCCGCCGGTCAAGTTCGCAGCCGTCCTCTCATCGTATGGTTGGGGCGGCGGGGCCGTCAAGCAGGCACTCGACATCCTTGGCCCGACAAAGGTCGAGGTGATTGGGACGGTCGAAGTGCATGGCCGCCCCACCGACGTCGAGGTCGAGAAGGCGAGGGAGCTCGGGAAGGCGATGGCGGAGAAGGTCATGCCCCGGCCGACGGAGTGAGGTCACTTCGCTAGCAGGCGGCGGTCGAGCTCGTTGTTGACCACCGTGATGCAGTGGTCGGCATGATAAGAGACGGGACCAAGTGAGATGACCTTCGGAGAATACTCGAGCAGCCTCTCCTCCTCTTCCGGTGTCAGGTCCTGGTCGTCGCCGAGGACGAAGGTCACGTCCTTCTCGAAATGGAACTCGCGGATGTCGGTCCCGCTCTCCTTGAGGTATACGATCTGGTCGCCCTTCGGGATCAGCGAGAGGACATCGCGGTACGAACGGTTCGAGATGTAGAAGCCTGGCGTCGCCCGCTCCTCGCCCGCGATCTTCTGCATCAGCGCGTTGCGCACCAAGGCGGCGGTGCTCCGCTCGTCCGGGTTGAGGTACTTCAGCTCCGAGCCGACGAGACGGATCGTCTTCGGCGGGTTCGGAGGACCCTGCAGGATCAGGTGGATCTCTGCGTCCCTTCGTATGTCGTGCGATAGGAAGAATGTCGAGTTGATGCACCGGAGCAGTACGTCCAACCGGCCCGTCCCCCCGGCGAGGTCGTCGAGCTTGAAGTCGCCCGATGTGATCGCCCGGTGGCCGACGACGACGAAGCGCCTCAGGGATTGCCCCCCATCTCGCCGGACTCGAGCTGCTTCATGAGCTGCTTGCGCAGCTTTCGGTTGCCCATGAAGCCCTTGACCGCCTTCTTGCTCTGGTTGTACTGATGGAGCAGGCCGCGGACCTCCTTCGGGTCGACCCCGGCCCCTCGCGCGATGCGCATGACCCTCGAGGACTTGATCAGCTTGGGATCCTCCATCTCCTCGTCGGTCATCGAGTCCATCACGGTGCGGAAGGTGGCGAGCCGCTTCTGCGACTCCTCCACGTTGATCTTGTCCGACATGCCCGGCATTCCTGGCAGCATGGAGAGGATCTTCTTCAGAGGCCCCATGTTCGTGAGCATCTCCATCTGCTCGTACATCTCCTTGAGCGTGAAGCGGCCGGACATGATCTTCTTCGTCGTCTCGAGCGCCTGCTCCTCCGTCATCGTCTCCTTGGCCTTCTCGAGCAGTGATTGGATGTCGCCCATGCCGAGCAGCCGGGAGAGGAACCGCTCCGGGTTGAACGGATCGAGGTCCTCCAGGTGCTCGCCCACTCCGACGAACACTATCGGCGCCTTTGTCCGGGCGACAGCGCTGAGCGCCCCCCCTCCCTTCGCCGTCCCGTCGAGCTTGGTCAGGATAACGCTCGTCACTCCGACGGCGTCGTGGAAAGCCTGCGCCTGCGGCCCGGCCTGCTGACCGGTCGAGGCGTCGAGGACGAGGATTCGCTCGTCCGGCTTGGCGATCTCCGCCACTCGCTTGACCTCGACGATCAGGTCGGCCTCGAGGGCGTGCCGTCCCGATGTATCGATGATTGTGACGTCGGTGCCCTCGAAGTGCCTCATGCCCTCGGCGACAATCCTGGTCGCATCCTTCTGCGCCGGGTCCCCGAATACCGGCACCCCGACCTGGTCGCCGATCTGCTTCAGCTGGTCGTATGCCGCCGGCCGGTGGACGTCAGCCGCGATCAGCCCGACCTTGAGCCCCTTCTTGTGGAAGTACCTCGCAAGCTTGCCGGCGGTGGTGGTCTTGCCCTGTCCGTATAGGCCGACCATCATGATCGTCTGTTTAGCAAGAGGCAGTTGCTTCCTCTCCCCGAGGATCTTGACGAGTTCCTCGTGAATGATCCTGATGACATGCTCCTTGGGACTCTTGCCCGCAGGCGGCTTCTCAGAAAGCGCGCGGCGCTCGACCTCCTTCGTGATCTCGAGGACGAGCTTTACGTTGAC
>JAJRAL010000181.1 GCA_028679935.1 Methanomassiliicoccales archaeon
TGCTTGTACCCTTCCTGCCAGATCTTCGGCTTGACGTCATCCGGGATTCCGATCCCCTCATCGGCGATCCTGACCTCCTGCTCGCCCTCCGCGCCCGGTTGGATCTTTATCCTGACGATATGGCTCCCGGAATGCACCATGGCGTTGTTCAACAGGTTGTCGAAGACCGAGGTCAAGGCCTCGTCCGCCACGACCGTCGCGTCTCCCTCAATCTCGAAAGCGACGCCCTTTGCCGAGTACCTCTGGACCACTGGATCCGCGACCTCCCTGACCTTCACCGGCTTGAGCTCCTTCGGCGAGACGATTGACTCGACCTCCTTCATCTTCCTGATGAGGTCGACCGACCGCTCCACCGCGCTGATCGATGAGTTGAGGAACTTCTCGTCCTTCTTCAGCCTGTAGATCTCGAGGCCGCCGCCGATCACGGTGAGGTTGTTCATCACATCATGGCGGAGGATGCTGTTGACCACCTTGAGCGTCTTGTTGACGTCCTCGAGGTCACGCCGGGCTACCGCCTCGGCCAGTGAGCCGGCGACGCAGGTCTCGTCGAAGTGGTTCCAGGAGAGCACAGCGTGCGCCCCTTTGCTGAGCGACTCCCTCATTCCCTTTCGATCGGTCTCCTTGCAGAGCGCGATGATCGGGGTCCGCGGGAGCTTCTCCTTGATTCGTCTGATGTCCTCGGCATACCCGTCCGATTGGGAGACGTCGATGAAGACCGCGTCCGGCGGCGAGTCGTCCGACATCGCGAGCGTCTCCTCGATGCCTGGCGATGACTCCACCCTCGTCCCTGCGCTCTTGCACCGCGCGAGCAACTGCCTAAGCTGTTCGACCCGTTCCGAACCCGCCTGGATGACAATGCGAGGGGCCGGGGCCTTCATTCTTTCTCCACCATTCTGAAGAGCATATTCGCCTGCGCGGCTATCAATGTCTCTGACGGTGACAAGGTCGCTAGGACTGACGCTGATGAGGATCTTGGGGGTGAAAAGAAGTCCCGACTCCCGGATTTGAACCGGGCGCCTGCTGATAACGGCTGGATACCGGCAAGCCGGTAGCCTACTACAGTCAGCCGCTCTAACCAGACTGAGCTAAGTCGGGGGTTCAGAACCCTATTACAGGCACCATATTTGTAATTTTGTCCGCCGTCGGCCGCATGGTCCAGTCTGCCGATTTTCGCTCCCATCCATATGGCAAGTATTAAGTACGCACCATGGCATAAGCGAATTGTCGGACAGAAGGGGTCTATCCGACCTCTTAGAGCCTTAGGTGCGAGCAATGGAGGACACGGAGCTGGAAAAGGTGACGTTGCGTCTCCCAGCACGGTACGTCAGGGCGCTCGACTTCCTGGTGAAGACAGACGACTTCCCCTCGAGATCGGAGGCTATCCGTGCGGCCATCCGCGACTTCGTCTACGCGCGAGTAGACGTGGTCATGGACAAGGTCAAGAAGATGGAGGAGGCGGAGCACACGCTCGCAGAAATGGAGGCCTTCGAGGAGAAATATCTCGACAAGTAGCCTGAGAGAATGGGATGGGATGCATTCTTTGAGGCGAGGTTCACGATTACCTCCCCCCTTTTTTATTTCCTTGATTGGATGAGACCTATTGCTCTTTCCGTGCCCTCCCATCGACGCGAAGTGGACCCTTGCGAATCATCAACTGGAGACCGCCTAGCTCATCCGTGAAACCGATCCTCTTGTACAGCTCGACGACATCGGGCTTGCAGAACAGGCAGAGATACTCGATCTCGCCGATCTCTGGATGCGCGATGACCGCTTCGAGGACCATCCTCGCTAGGCCCTTTCCCCTGTAATCGGGATGCACCACCACATCATAGATGACAGCGCGATAGACTCGGTCGCTCAGGACGCGGGTGAACGCCACGACCCTTCCGGTGTCCTCGTCCATCACTCCGAACACATAGTCCGTGGTGCGCAACATCTCCGCGACGTCGTTCGCGGTCCGATGGGTCGCCCAGTACGTGTTCTTGAAGAGCTCGATGAGGTCGCCGATCTGGTCATCGGCGATATGGTCGACGACGCGGAAACCATTGGTCATCGTGTCGACCGGTCCCGTTCAACCTATGTAGCCGAGATCCTCGCGCCTCGGTTCCTGCGGGGTCTCGAGGTCCTTGAGCTTCGAGGCGATCGCGTCGATCTGCTGAGCCTTCGTCTCGAGGTCGCTGAAGTCGATCTTCACATTGAGGATGCTCGCCAGCACGCGGAGCACCGCCTCTGCGCCCTTGGGGTCGACGAAGTAGCCGGACGTCTCGCCCATTAGACAGACGGCCTTGATGCCCTCAACCGCGCCGAGCCCGAGCAGGAGTCCGGAGGCGCCGACGATGCCGCTCCCCGGCTCGCCCTTGGAGAATATGACGCCTTTCCCCTTCATCTCTTCCACGAGCTCCAAGTCGGTCGCAGCGCCGAGCACCCGCGGGTTCTCGATCAGACGGCCGACGCCGTACCCGCCGAGGGTGTAGATGCGGCTCACCTTGAGCTTTTTCGAGAGCTGCAGGACGTGGTCCGAGAGCTCATACTGGCCCTCGGGCGTCAGGCCCTGGTAGTCGCCGACGAGGAATATGATGTCGGGTGTGTCGCCCTTCCCCTTCGAGTAGAAGAGCGAGTTGTTGACCAGCCTAATCACGCCGTTGTCGTCCAGCAGGACCTGCGGCGGGAAGAACTTCGAATATATGTCGGCGAACTTCTTCGCCTTCAGCTGCTCCAGCAGGTGCTCCGCGGCGAGCTTGCCGACGTTGCCCACCCCTGGCAGTCCTTCAACGATGACGGGGGAGTTGAGCTCTGGCCATTCGATCATTACCGTCTTGATGCTATCCGTGTAGATCACCTCGTTCCTGTCTCAGCTTCCTGCGGTACTCCCCGTACCTGTCATCGGGCGAGTACCTCGGCGGCACCGGCACGTCGGTCGGCGTCCCGTCGCGGGGGCACTTCTCCGCCAGGGTGTACTCCTGACAGCTGGGGCACCTTCTTAGCAGGGTCTTCATTCTTAACCTTTCCTACAGCGCGCTACTTGTAGAAGAATGTGCGCCGGGACGTCCTGGCTCACTTCGAATCCCGGTGGAAGCTGCCCTCTCCGCCGAGCCCCTTGACTACCTCGATCATCTCTTCCGTGACGACCCTGAGGTCCTCTTCCGCCGTCTTGTAGTCCGGCGCGATCATGACGACGCGGTAGCGCGGCGCGCCGACGTATTGGACCGTGAGGTTGTCGCCCGCCTTGTCCATCCCGGAGAGGAGGGCCTTCTTGATGCACTCGACGCCCTCGGAGGTAGGGCATTTCAGCTCCACTATCCCGGAGATCTGGACGAACGGCGGCGTGACGTTCTCCTTCGCCACTTCCTTGAACGCCTCGATCCAGTCGCCCTGGAGTCCGCTCTCCTCCAACGCGTCCGGGTTCACCGCGCACTGCTCGAAGGCGGCGTAGAGGGAGCCGAACTTCTCGACCAGCTCGGGAGCGTAGTGCTCGTAGGCCTCCCCCGCCGACAGCCCGAGTCTCTGGCCCACGATCTCCATCAGCTTGTCGGCCTTGGTCTCGTTCTTCCACTGCTGGATCTTCTCGCGCTTCTGGTGCTCGTTGACCGACTTCAACGAAAGGTCGATGTGCCCCTTGGAGAGGTCGACGCCGAGGACCTTACAGACGACCTTCTGGCCTTCGCGGATGTAGTCGCGTATGTACTTGACCCATCCCGTCGCCACGTCGCGGACGTGGACGAAGCCCTCCTTGTTCGCGTACTCATCAAGGGTCACGAAGGCGCCGAAGTTCTTGACGCTCTGAACCGTGCAGACAACGAGCTCGCCCTCCTCGGGGAACTCGTTGGTCTTGGGCATTAATCAACCACCTCTAGCAGCTCTCCCTTCATCTGGCCGGTGCCGCCGGTGGGTTTGATGAGGGTCGAGCCGCAGACGTGGCAGGCGACCGGCGAGGCCGGTCTCTTGAACGCGATCTGCTCGTTGCCGCAGTCTGGGCACTTGATCTTTACGAAATTGCCACTGTGTACCATGATGATCACTCCGCCAGCTCGAACTTCCTCGCGCGGAATCCCTTTGTCTGGTGCGCCTTCTTGCAGGTCTTGCAGCGGTATCGGAGCGGCACGCGCTTCGTCGGCTTCTCTCGGCCCTCAGGCTTCGGCCTGGGGAAACCGCCGTAACCGGACGTGGCGCGCCTGAATCTCCTCTGCCCCCACTTGAGCTCACTTGCCTTCTTCTTCTTGACCCTTTCCACCTCATGCGGTCTGTGGGTCTTGCAGTAGGGGCAGTAGGTGTTGATAGTCCTTGGCATCTTCATCTGTTCACCTTCGGACGCAAGCTGCCCTAATATGCATTCGGTATATAAGTCCTTTCCAACCCCAGGCGTTCCATTGCGGGGTCGGCCAGACAACACACGCGAAGGCTCTCTGAGGGACTAGTTACTCCCCCGTCGCCGGGCATACGCGGGCAGGTCTTCCCCGCCGTACCACGTCCGTCCGTATGGAGTCTCTGAGGCGTTCGGACGGGTCCGATCCGCCCCTCAAGTGCGTTAAATCTGGTACCTCGTCCAGGGGTCAATCAAGCAGGCATCCAGACATTCAACTCCCGTAACGAATAGAAAAGGATATATATATCAGTGCATTAATATTTGGGGAAGTGAAAATTATGGTCGAAAGGGGGCTCAGCAGGAAGGATGAGAACTTGGTTGAGCTTCTCATGAACACCGGGCTGCCGAAGAATGTGGCGAAGACACTCGCCTTTCTGCGGAAGAAGGAGGAGACGACCTCGGTCGAGATCGAGATCTCCACCGCCCTGAGGCAGCCAGAGGTCTCGATCGCCATGCAGGAGCTGAGGCGCCGGAAGTGGGTGACGAAGCGGGACATCAAGAAGGAGGGCAAGGGCCGACCGGTCCATGCCTATCGTCTGTCGATCCCGTTCGAGAAGATCGTCGAGGCGCTGGAGAAGGAGGAGCGAAAGCGCATCGAGCGAATCGAGAACAACGTTGAGCTTCTCAAGCAGGCGGCCAAGTCTTAGTCTTTCTCCCGGATCTCGACGCCCTGTTCGCCGCCGATCACGATCATCGTGGCAAGGTCGATGAAGAGCCCGCATTCCACCACTCCGGGAATGAGGTGCAGCTCTGCCTCGAGCAGCTCCGGGTCCTCGATCCTGGCGAACCGGCATTCGTAGATCAGATTCCCGTTGTCGGTGACGAATGGCTTCTCGCCGCCCTTCAGGACGGCGGTGCAACCCAGGCCCTCCATCGTCGCCTTCGTCTTGAGGTGCCCGAACGGCAGGACCTCAACGGGCAGCGGCGACTTCGTGCCGAGGATCTTGACGAGCTTCGATTCGTCCACGACGATGACCTCCTCGGCGGAGGCGAAGGCGACTATCTTCTCGCGCAGCAGGGCCCCGCCCATCCCCTTGATGAGGTTCAGGCTTGGATCGACCTCGTCTGCTCCGTCGATGGTCATGTCCACTATCTCGACGTCGTCCAGGTCGACGAGCGTGATGCCGTGCTTCCCAGCGAGCGCCTCGGTCCCCTTCGACGTCGCGACGCCCTCGATCCGCAGCCCCTCAGCGACCTTCCTCCCGATCGCCTCGATCGCCCAGTTCGCGGTCGAGCCCGTGCCCAGGCCGACCGTCATGCCGTCCTCGATAAACTCGACCGCCCTCTCCGCCGCCGCCTTCTTCTTGTCCATTCCCTCACCCCTCAAAGTTCTTCTTGATCAGCTCGCACATGCGGTCGAAGATGAAAGCGTCGATGTCCTTTCCCAGCTTCGCGGTCGCCTTCGTCGGGTCGCCGACCATCCCCTGCGGATAGAACCGCTCCGGGTCGGAGACGATCCTGAACTGGGGATCTTGGAACCTCCCCTTCTTCCGCTTCGTCTTGACCAGGTCAGGGCGAACCGCCAGTACCCTGGATGTCTCGATGAGGCCGCCGTGCCCATCGGGGTACTCCGGGTCCTCCTTGATCTCGTACTGGTACGCAATATCGTAATCCGTGAGCGCCATCAGGCGCATCCCAGTCGTCCTCACGACCTCCTCCGCCGCGTCCTTGATGGCGGCCATGTGGATCGAGCCGGCATGACCGCTGATCACGACGACCTTCGTGATGCGGTTCCTGTGGAGGGAGAGCAGGACGTCCATCACCAGTGCCTTCAGCGTCTCCGATTCGATGCCGATTGTACCGGGGAAATTGCGCGTCGAGGAGTGTTGCCCATAAGGTATCGAGGGGGCGAGCAGCCCGTCGAACTCATCCGCCAGGCGGGCACAGAGTGCCTCCGGCTGATAGAGGTCCGTTCCGAGCGGAAGATGCACGCCATGCCCCTCCGTCGCCCCTATGGGCAGGAATGCGATCGGGTCCTTCCTCACCGCCGCGGCGAACTCGCGGGTGGTCATCTCTTGGATCTTCATCGTATCACTTCCTGACCTTCTCGAGGTCGATCAGCTCGGTATCGCAGACCGGGCACCTTCCCTTTTCCAGGGAATCGTTCTTGAACCGCCCCTTGAGCTGGCGGTTGACCTCCTCCAGGCGCTCCTTCTTGATCGTCTTCTCGCACTTGGGGCAGAACATCGGTAGCACATCGTTTCGCGCGTACTAGAACCTGACCCGGGCGGGGATACGTGGGGCAGAAATAGGGGTGACTCCGTTGTTCTTGGCGTGAAGCTCGCGGCCCTCTTCTCTGGGGGCAAGGATTCCACCTATGCGGCCTGCCTGATGGCCCAACAGGGTCATGAGATCGGGCCCCTGGTCACGGTCCTTACCTCCGATCCGGACTCCTGGATGTTCCACACTCCGAACCTGCATCTCCTTCCGCGGCTCGCCGGTGCGATGGGCATACCGCTTGTCAGCGTGGAGAGCGTCAGCGGAGAGGAGGCGGAGCTGGAGGCGCTCCGTTCCGCGCTCGAGGGGCTGGAGGTCGAGGGCGTGATCGCCGGGGCGATCGCGTCGGACTATCAGTGGGACCGCATCAACGGCGTGTGCCATGAGCTCGGCCTGAAGCTATTCTCCCCGCTCTGGAGGAAGGAGCAGTCGATGCTGATGGATGACATGATCGCTTCGGGGCTGAGGGCGATAATCGTGAGGGTCTCGGCCGAGGGGCTCGATGCATCCTGGCTCGGAAGGGAATTGGACGCGGCCGCGCTGGGCGAGCTGCGCGCTCTCGCGGCGAGCAAGGGCATCAACATCTCAGGCGAGGGAGGGGAGTACGAGACGCTCGTGCTCGATTCCCCCCTCAGCGTCCATCCTCTCAAAGTGAGGAGAGCTGAGCGGAAGGTCACCCGGGACGGGGGGACGCTCCTGGTCGAGGATCTGGACGCGGGAGGCCGCTGAGATGCCCCACCGCTTCGAGGCGAGCGCGAAGGCCGCGCTGAAGGACGAGACGAGGAAGAGGGTGCAGCCGGCGGAGGAGATACTGGATAGGGCGAAGGTCACTCGGGACGAGGTGTGCCTCGACATCGGGGCCGGCGTCGGCTACTTGACCCTCCCCCTCGCTCTGAGGTGCAAGGCCGCCGTAGCGCTCGATTCCCAGGACGAGATGCTCCAGACGCTGACCGACGCGCTCTCGGAATATACCAGGTCCATTGTCTACCCCGTCATCGCCGAGGCCGATAGGCTGCCGTTCACTTCCCAATCATTCGACCGTGTCTTCCTCGTGAACGTTTTCCACGAGGTCGAGGACAGGGAACGTCTGGCAGAAGAGGTCGAGCGGGTGCTCTCCGTCGGAGGCAGGCTCACCCTGGTCGATTTTCATAAGAAGCCTACGTCGTTCGGTCCGCCGGTCTCGGAGAGGATGAGCGCGGTCGAGGCGCAGGGATACTTCAGCAGCCTCAAGTTGCAGCGGAAGTACTCATTGGACGAGTTCTATCAGCTGGAACTGACCCGCATGTGATCAGTGCTTCGACGCTTCCTGCACCGACCTGAGCACCTGGTCGTAGTCGGGCTCGAACGCCGGATCGTCAGCGACCCAGGAGAAGACGACGGTCCAATTCCTGTCCACCACGAACACCGCTCGGTTGGCCCTTCCCTTCATGTAGCCCTCGGGGCCGCAGAGCACTCCATACTTCGCCGACACCTTCCCGTCGAAGTCGCTCAGGAAGATGAAAGGGAGGTTCAGGTGCTCCTTATACGGCGCGTTGGACATAGGAGAGTTGGTGGTGACCGCGACGATCTTCCCGCCGGCTTTCGTGAACTCGTCGTTCATTTCGCGGAAGGTGCTCATCTCGACGTTGCACATCATGCCCCACACCGATGGGACGAAGAGCAAGGCGACCGGCCCATGGCTGAGAAGGTCCTTCATCGAGACTGGGTTGCTCTGCTCATCGGGGAGAGTGAAGTCGGGTGCGCTAGAGCCGACGCCTATCGTATCGGACCGGTCCATCTCTCCCTCGAATCGCATGGCTCGTATATCGTTCTGTTGAATGGAACCAGCGGCCGACTCGTCGTTCGCCAAGCTTATTAGGGCGGCACTCCGCTTTATTCGATGCCAGACGGTGCCATGCGATGAAATTCCTCTGTAGTTTCTGCGAGATCTATGTCTACGATTCGGAGAAGGGCGACCCCCCGGCCGGGGCCCCACCAGGCGTTCCGCCCGAACGTCTCCCCGACGCGTGGAGATGCCCGGTGTGCGGCAGGGCCAGATCCTTCCTGAAGGCCGTCGACGAAACCGCCTACCAGGACAAGCTCGCGAAGTACCTGAGGGCCATGGCATCCGCCCCCTCGGAGGAAGAGGGACCGCACGACATCGATCACTACCGCTCGGTCGCCCGCAAGGGTTTGACCGGTATCTGCGGCGAGTACAACGTCTGCGACGGCGGGCCGACGCGCATGTGCCACGGCCAGAAGTTCGGCGCTCCGATCGGGTTCGGCGGGGCCGGGCAGAGCCAGACATTCTACGAGAACTCGCTCGCCCTGAAGTACTACAAATTGAAGACCCGCTTGATCAAGGAGCATCGCGAGCCCGACCTAGGGACGACCTTCCTCGGCAGGAAGATCACCGCGCCGGTCCTACCGGCGCCGATGTCAGGCGTCAAGAACAGCATGGCCGGGATGATCTCCGAGGTGGAGTTCCATCGCGGCCTGCTCATGGGCGCCAAGGCCTTCGGCGCGTTCGGCTTCACCGGCAACACCGCGGAGGAACCTGACACGCTCGGCGTAGAGACGGTCAAGGACGTCGGCCTCGGCGTACCGGTGTTCAAGCCCCAATCGCAGAAGCGACTCCTTGAGCTGTTCAAGATAGCGGATCACCGATCGGTCCTCGCCATCGGAGTCGATCTGGACGGCGCTGGGTCGCAGACCTGGGCGAGGGTGGGCAAGCCGGTCTTCCGCAAGACGGAGAAGGAGCTGAGGGAGCTCGTCGAGTCGACCGAGAAACCTGTCATGTTCAAAGGCATCATGTCGCTCGAGGATGCCTCTGCCGCGGTCGATGCGGGCGCGAAGGTCATCGGTGTCTCGAACCATGGCGGAAGGGTCATGGACTCGGGGATCGGAGTTGCGGACGTGCTGCCTGCGATAGCCAAGGAGTTCAAGGGGAAGGTCGAGATCACCGCCGACGGCTCCGTCCGGACCGGTTTCGACGTGCTCAAGATCAGGGCGCTCGGTGCGAACGTCGCATTGATGGGACGTCCCTTGGCCAGAATGTCTCTCGCCGGAGGCTTCCAGGCGGTCAAGATGTACCTCGACTACATCAAGTCCGACCTCAGGCTGGCGATGATCATGACCGGTTGCGATTCGATGGATGAGGTCGGACCGGAGATCCTCCAGCACGTGGAGCACGACTACGGCTAGACGCACTCTCCTCCATCTCGTCGCGGCGTGCCCCGGAAAGGAATAAGAGCATCGTGCCCCTTTCGGCGGATAGCCAAATGCGAATAATCGAAACGAAGGCGCTCTCCAGGTCCTTCGGCACGCTGAAGGCGGTCGACGATCTGAATGTGGCGGTCGCCGAGGGCGAGGTGTTCGGGCTCCTCGGCCCCAACGGCGCGGGCAAGACGACCACGATCAAGATGCTCACCACCCTCCTGCCTCCCACCTCGGGCGAGGCGAGGGTCGACGGGCACGACATCGTGACGGATTCAAGGGAAGTACGCAAGGTCATCGGCTACGTGCCCCAGATGCTCTCCGCGGAGGGCAGCCTGACCGCGTACGAGAATCTCCTCATCTTCGCCAAGATCTACGGACTGCCCAAGGCCGGGCGGGACGAGAAGATCCTGGAGGCTCTGAAGTTCATGGGCCTGGAGGAGGCGAAAGACCGGCAGGTGCGCACCTTCTCCGGCGGTATGATCCGACGGCTGGAGATAGCGCAGTCGACGCTGCACAGCCCCAAGCTGCTTTTCCTGGACGAACCGACGGTGGGCCTTGACCCCGGAGCGAGGCACGCGGTCTGGGACATGGTCAGCAGGTTGAAGGAGACGGTGGGCACGACAGTATTCCTGACCACGCACTTGATGGAGGAGGCCGACTTCCTTTGCGACCGCGTGGGCATCATGCACCGCGGCAAGCTGGTCGCGCTCGGTTCGCCGAAGGAGCTCAAGGAGAGCATCGGCGCGGCAGACCTGGACGAGGTGTTCATCCACTTCGCCGGAGAGGGCGGCGAGCTGACTGGCAGCTACCGCGAGGTCGACCGGATCAGGAAGACGGCGAGGAGGCTCGGCTGATGACGTTCGTCAGCGAGGCGAGCAACCTCGTCTCGAAGACGCTCGTCGTGACGGAGATCGAGGCGAGGAAGCTACGCCACGACCCGACAGAGCTGCTCACCCGTGCCATCCAGCCGATCCTCTGGCTCCTGGTCTTCGGCGAGGTGATCAACCAGGTCCACCTGATCCCCATCCCCGGGATGTCCTACATCGATTTCCTTACGCCGGGCGTGCTGGCGCAGAGCATCCTCTTCATCTCGATATTCTACGGACTGGCGACGATCTGGGAGAGGGACCTGGGCATCGTGCAGAAGCTGCTCACGACGCCTGTGCCGAGGATTGGTCTGGTATCTGGGAAGGCGCTTTCGGCAGGTCTCAGGGCGCTCTCGCAGGCGGTGATCATCTACATTCTGGCGCTGCTGATAGGGGTGCACGTCAACCTGTCCCCTCTAGCGATCACCGTCGTCCTGGTGGTCGTCCTGCTTGGAGCGGCGATATTCGCCACGCTCTCGCTGATCATCGCCTGCCTGGTCAGGACGCAGGAGAAGTTCATGGGCATCGGGCAGATGATCACGATGCCGCTCTTCTTCGCGAGCAACGCCATCTACCCGATCTCCCTGATGCCGGACTGGCTGCAGGTCGTCGCGTATGGCAATCCGCTGACATACATGGTCGACGCGCTGAGGTCGCTGATGGTGTATGGGGCGCCGAGCGAGTTCGGGATTGGGGTCGACCTGCTCGTGCTCATCGGAACCACGACCGCTCTGGTCCTGATCGCGGCAAGGCTGTATCCAAGGGTCGCCCAGTAGGTTCCGCGGAAATATGCGATTCTAGCTATGGAACCGGTGCAGGAACGAGATCGTCTTCTGCCACGCGTCGGCCGCCGATAGTGGGCTGTGCCCCTCCCAGCCCGGACGGTGGAACGCGTGCGCGGCGTTGGGGTACAAGTGGACATCGGCCCTCTTCTTTTGCGCGACGAGCGCCGGGAGCAGTTCCTTGATGGCCCACGGCGTGACCCTCCTGTCCTCCGAGCCGAGCATGAGGATGATCGGGCCCTTGAGCGACTTCGTCTCGTCGGCGTCTTGGATCATGCCGTAGTAGTCGACGCAGAAGAA
>JAJRAL010000120.1 GCA_028679935.1 Methanomassiliicoccales archaeon
TCATCTGCAACCCGAAGGAGCTGAGCAAGAGCGAGCTGGAAAGGATAACGAGGAGGTACACGACCGAGATCGCCCTCATCATCGGCCCGCAGGAGGACATCCCCGCGCCCGACGTCTACACCGATGCGCAGACGATGGCCTGGATGATGGACACGTACAGCATGAGCGTCGGCCACTCCGTGCCCGGCGTCGTCACGGGCAAGCCGATCGAGATAGGCGGTTCGAAGGGAAGAGAGGAGGCGACCTCCAGGGGCGTGATGTACGTGGCGGAGGAGGCGGCCAAGGCGAAGGGGTTCGAGCTCAAGGGAGCGAGCGTCGCGGTCCAAGGGTTCGGCAACGTTGGATGGAATGCGGCGCGACTGCTGCACCAGGAGTCCGGCTGCAGGATCATCGCGGTCTCCGACTCGACGGGAGGCATCTACAGCGAGAAGGGGTTCGATCCCGTCGCGGTGTATGAACACAAGAAGAAGATAGGAACGGTCAAGGGCTTCACCGGAACGAAGGACATCACGAACGAAGAGCTTCTGGAGCTCAAGTGCGACCTGCTCGTGCCAGCGGCATTGGAGAACGTCATCACCGCGGACAACGCCGCGAAGATTAAAGCCAAGTTCGTAGTCGAGGGCGCGAACGGCCCGACTACGCCGGAGGCCGACGAGATGCTCTTCAAGAAGGGCGTCATGCTCGTGCCCGACATACTGGCGAACGCCGGTGGCGTGACGGTGAGCTACTTCGAGTGGGTCCAGGATCTGCAGTTCTTCTTCTGGACGACGGAGCAGATTAAGGAGAGGCTGAAGGAGATCATGACGTCGTCGTTCAAGCGCGTCTACGACCTCTCGCAGGCGAAGAAGGTAGACCTGCGGACCGCGGCATACATGCTTGCGCTCAGCGAGGTCGCCAGGGCGTTCGAGCTGAGAGGGGTCTATCCGTAGTCACCGGGCAGCTACCGGGAACTCGCTGGCGAGGTCGGGTGGAGATCGAATTTCTACGACGCCAGTCCATCCGACCAATCCTTAAATACGGCGGGCTAGGTAGTTTCGTTCGGTCCGAGTAGGAACGACAATGGGCGACGACAACACGGTCTTCGTCGGCACGAAGCCGACAATGAACTACGTTCTCGCGGTCGTCACGCAGTTCAACAGCGGGTGCAGCGAGGTCACGATCAAGGCCCGGGGGAGGGCCATCAGCCGCGCCGTCGACGTGGCGGAGATCGTCCGCCATCGGTTCGTCCAGTCCGCGTCCGTCAAGGACATAAAGATCGACACTGAGATCCTGAGGGGCGAGGAAGGGGAATCGGCGAACGTCTCGTCGATCGAGATCTACATGCTGAAGTAGGGCTGGCTGAGAGCAGAGCACCACGGTCTTCAGGCCTGGCTATTCTTCTCCGCCCTCTCGCTCGAGCGCCTTGAGGTCCTTCTCGTCGAAGACGGTCGGGTCGATCGGGAGCATGAGGAACGCCTTGGACAGATAGATCTGGTCTCGCACGCCGGAGAGGAACTTGATCACCGCTTTGGCATCGTTCATCGTGACCAAATACTCGAGTCCTTCGAGGAGTATCGAGCCGCCTGCGTTCTGGGTCGAGAACGACTTGATGATCGTCGTCAGCTTCGGAAGGTCGGTCGGGGAGACGTAGGCGTTCTGATCGGCGTCGGCCGCATCGCTCTGCTCGACGCTCATCGTCCTGGTGAGCCAGACCATCTGGCAATCGATGCCGTGCTTCTTCCTGACCGTCTCGGGCGGCGTCCTGACGATACAGAGTGCCTGCCTTCCCGCGCCGATCTGCCCCTTCAGCACCGAGATGGGCGCATCGAGACGGTGGTCGTGTACTATGACCGTGGTGCCGGCCTCGTAACTGATTTGCTCGCTCGGTCTTGATGGCGGGGCCTTTTGTATTGCGGGCTCTTCCTCCGCCTTCTTCTCCTCAATTTCAGGTGCCTCGAGGTCCACGTCGAGCTCACGCGAGATACGCTTCTTTCGCATCTCGATCTTTTGCGGTATGTCGGATTTGTGGCTCTTCGCCAGTATCTGTATCTCGCGCGAGGTGTAACCCTTCATCGTCAGAGCTATGAGATCCTCCCAGGCATCCTTCAGCCCGTCCTCAAAGCCCTTCAGGTAACCCTTCGCGTAGGAGCGCTCATCTGGCATACCGCATCCCTTCGTGGAATGAACGCCGTTGCCAGATTATAGTCCTATCGTTCTGGATAGTCGACGATTCCGGGCGGACGATCTCCATCGAACGGCACTTCCTCTTCACCCACTTGGTCCCATCACACGTTGCAGAAGTCACTCCAGGCGAAGCTTATCCCATGGGCCTGACCAAACATACATATCGCAGCCGTGCTACTCCCCGCACGATGGGTCGCGTCGTCAGGTTCGCAGGGATCAAGGCCACACCGAAGAGCCTGGAGAAGGATCTTCTGGCACGAGCTGCGAAGCTCGCCGAGGACCCTTCGGTGCTCATCCCCAAGTGCGAGGGAAAATGCTGGCGCTGCCCCTACGACAAACTCCTGAAGAAGTTGGAGAAGGTCAAGCAGAGCAGCGGCGATGCAGCGACGCTAAACGCGATAGCGATGCACGGAGACCAGATCGTCAGGGCTTACGCGGCGACCCTCTCCCTTGCCGCATCGGGGAAGGTCCCTTTCCTGACGACCAAGGCAACGCCTCTGGGACCGATCTCCTTCGCCGTCAGGGGCAAAGTCGACCCGGAGTGGTTGATCGGAGTGCAGTACTTCGATGATCCCGACCTTAGGCTGCTCGCGTACTTCGAGGATGCGAGGTCCCAGAAGCTTCACCTCTACTCGTCGACGAAAGGGCTGTGGTGCGCCTCAGAAGGGCCGCA
>JAJRAL010000188.1 GCA_028679935.1 Methanomassiliicoccales archaeon
ATCACTGTGCTTGCGATTTCAAACAGTTGAAGGATAAGGACCAGACCACGATCTCGAGACATCTCAAGGTCCTGACAGAGGCCGGCGTGGTCAAGTATCGGAAGAGCGGACGGAACATCATCTACAGCATCAAGGACGACGAGACCAGGGCACGCCTGGTCGTGATGGGAATCGAGGAAAGGGACGGCACTTGCTGCGATACGACCGTCCCGAGGGAGACGTACGTCAAGGAATCGGTGAAGAAGGCGTATGGGAAGATCGCGCAGGAGGGAGGTTCCTCCGGCTGTGGTTGTGGCTCCGACGACCCCATCAAGATCTCTGCTTCGTTGGGCTACTCCGAGAAGGAGCTGAAGGTCCTGCCCGACTCTAACCTGGGCCTGGGCTGCGGGAACCCCAATGCCATGGCCGCCATCGGCAAGGGTGATACCGTCCTCGACTTGGGGAGCGGCGCGGGGATGGACGCCTTCATCGCGGCAGAGAAGGTCGGGAAGAAGGGGAAGGTGATCGGCGTGGACATCACGAAGGAGATGATCCGGAGGGCGAGAAGGAACGCCAAGCATAACGGCTTCACCAACGTCGAGTTCAGGCTGGGGGACATCGAGGAGCTTCCGGTCGATAGTGGATCTGTTGACGTCGTCCTGAGCAATTGCGTGATAAACCTCGCCCCTGACAAATCGAAGGTGTTCAAGGAGGCTCACCGCGTTCTCAGGCCCGGTGGAATGATGTACGTCTCGGACATGGTCCTCACCAAGGAACTCACCGAGGTGCAGAGGAACGACAAGGACCTGATAACCGGATGCATCGGGGGTGCGATCCTCCGCAGCGACTATCTGAACAAGATGGAAGAGGCGGGTTTCTTGATCGAGAACGTCAGCGAGAACAAGGGAATCAAGCAGCAGCAGAAGGGTCTGCCTGTGGTGAGCCTGAAGATCGCAGCAAGAAAAGGGGAAGGGATTCAGACCTAGAGCTCCCACGAGTCAAGGCGGGATGGGCGCCTTCTGTCCCGCTCCTCATGCACGGTCCTCGTGGTCCATGAGAGAAAGGAAGTTGGGGACACGGCCCCTCGAAGGAGTTTACCAGAAGTTCGCCCGATCGTAGAGCGCGTTCAGCGCTGACGACGGCCAGTGTTGGTTCCAGAGTGCGTTGAAGTCGTCTTGCGCTCCGCAGACAGTGTCAGGGTGGTGATCATGCCACACGTGCCAAAAGTTTGAGAACGACGTCTGGTAGTTGTCCGCATCTCCTGGAACGTCATACCCGTCGAACATGTCCCACCATAGACCCGCGACCGAACCCTCGCAGCAGCCGCCGTCATTGTTGCCGGGGTGCTCGTGCTCCGACCATGTGTTCCAATCGACGTTCTTCCATACAGTCGGGTTCTCGGACCACACGGATACGATCACATTGGAGTTGCCGTTCACCACGCAGGCGAAGAAGTCGGCCCACCCTTCGGCGAATGCCTGCTCGGCCCAGTCGAACCCGGTCCCGAGGTCATGGTCCCCATAGGGCATAATGAAAGCCATGCCCCTCGCTATGTGAATCCTGTGACCATACTCGTGCTGGACGACCCATTTGTAAGTCATGTGCCAGTTGTTGTTTATGTGGATCACGCCGTCCGTTCCGGTGTAGGGCCAGTTGTGCGGCCACGGCATATCAGGGTACAGGACCAGAGTCTGCGGACAGCTGTACCAGACCCCGGAGTTGGTGTAGAGCCAATCGTGGGCCACTCTGATCATGTCGTATGCCATCCAAACCTCTCCGCCCTTGACCGCCCCTGAGGCATCGAATGGTATCTGGACCGCGGGTGCGGTTATGACATTGTAGGTTGCCACGTACCTGCCCGCCGACCACCAGTAGTATGCATTCTGGTTCGAGGTCGCAATCTTCACGGCGTAGTTGTCGTCCGAATAGACCTTGACCTGATAGTAGTAGCCGCCGGTTACGTACGCTTCAATCCACCCGCTTGTTGTGGAGTGGCCGGTTGACCCGGTGAACGTGTACGATCCGGGCGAACCAGTCGACGATCGGTAGAGATCGTAGGCCGCAAATACGCATGGCCTTGCGATTCCCGTGCTGTTGATGTACGTGAAGTTCACTCTGTACATCGTGTCCGGCGGCGGGTCTATCGGTCTGGCGCTCACGACGCCGACTGGAGCAATCACCAGTGCGGCGATCAGCATCGCGACGATAGTCGCATGTGTCGATTTCATATCTCCTCCTAATGCTCGAAGTGCAGGACGCTGGCCTTCAATTGCGATTCCTACGTCGCTGGTAGCCCTCTGGGCCAACCCCGCTCTTCATCAGAAGAACCCTCGGTCAGGGTATTTAATATCGATTTGAGAATGCTCAACCATGCATTCTATAGAAGGGCAGACAGACTCGCGACTGGCTAGCGTCATATTGCCCCTTCGGGCTTCTCATGAGTCTGAGACTCCTTTCTATCTCTCAGTCTCGCTGGTTCCTTGTGCGGCACCTCAATTCTTCCTCGTTCCGCCCGCGGCGATTGCATGCGCCGCGTCCTTGAAGACCAAGATGTTCTCGATCGGCGACCTGAAGGTCAGCCTTCAGAGGGAACCGCTCGGTCAGGGAGGGCCGAAGACCGAAGTCCTCTATGACAGGAGCGAGAGCGGCGCAAACCTGTACAGGAACCGGAACCTCCTCGAATATGGGTTTACGCAGAGCGATTTCAGCGTAGATGCATCCTGGTGCCTCATGGTCGAGGATCATTCGTCCGGAGATAGCGGAACCGTCGACTTCTTCCGGGTCCAGCTCAACGGCAATACCGATCCGCTCAGCTCCGATTCTGACTACGATGGCCTCAACGACTCCGAGGAGACACAGCTCGGCAACGATGGCTACATCACATGTCCGATGTCAGCCGACAGCGATGCGGACGGATTGAACGACTACCAGGAGACGTACGGAAGCTCGGTCATCGGAATGAAGACGAATCCGACGTGCGCCGATTCGGACCAGGATGGCTTCAGCGACAGCATCGATAACGCGCCCTCGGGAGACCTGGTGTTGCATGTCGGAGTTATGACGTTCGGACTGCACGATCCGATCCCGTGGCAATTCGGGAACGACTATTACGCCAACGCTTTCGTCAGGCTTAGAGGTCTCGGACATGACTACTCGACCACGAGGCTGTATGTCGAAACGGGTGACACGGTCACCTTCGGCATGAACTATTACTTCGATCTGCACGACGACGCGGTCTCGGCGACGGTCTACGTCGAAGCCTGGGCCGACATGACCTTCGGGGACACCCAGATAGACATCGGGAACGGAGGCGGCACGCTCAACATGACCGTCAATGTGCCGATCTACCGCGGCTTCTATGGATACGAGAGCAGGGGATTCTACAACGGCGACGTCCACGCCGATCCCGATCCGGGACCGGAGGGTAGCCTCAGCCTCTA
>JAJRAL010000065.1 GCA_028679935.1 Methanomassiliicoccales archaeon
AGAACGTGGAGACGTTCGGTCCGCCGGCGAAGGACTTCCGCTGGTGCTGCAAGGTCTGCAAGCTCGCTCCGCTGACCGACCTGATCGAGCGCACGTATCCAGAGGGCACGACGACGGTCGAAGGGAACCGGCAGCTCGAGTCTTTCGCCCGCGCGGACATCAGTTTCGTCGAGAAGAACCCGTTCGTCCCGAACCAGGTCGTGCTCAACCCGATCCGCCACTGGCGTGCGGCTGACGTCTGGGCCTACGTCTGGTGGAAGGGATTGGAATACAATCCGCTCTATGAAGAGGACTTCGAGCGCATAGGCTGCTACCTCTGCCCATCCTGCCTCGCGAGCGAATGGAGGCAGACAGAGCGCATCCACCCCGATCTCTATCGCATGTGGACGGAGCACCTGAACCGGTGGGCGAAGGCGGGAGCGGTGGGTCCGGACTTCGTCAGGTTCGGTTTCTGGCGATGGAAGGTGCTCCCGGCGAAGATGAGGCTGATCGCGGAACAGATCAAGCTCCAGGTGCCGAAGCAGCGCTCCGACCGTCTGCGGCTGAAGATGGTCAAGGGACTCTCCGCCTGCCTCACCGGCGGATACTCGATCGAGGGCGTGATCTCAGTTCCCTGCAAGATGCCCTTCTCCAGAGTGGGGGAGGTCCTGAAGACGGTCGGCAAGACCAAGGTCTCGGAGGAGTACGAGATCGCCCTGACGAAGGGCAAGGAATCGACCGTCAAGGCGTTCGGCGGAGGTCAGGTCGTCGCCACCGGTTCGACACCGGAGCGGGCGAAGGACGCGTTCGAAGCGGGCGTGAAAGCGTTCCTCCGGGCGGAGATGTGCACCATGTGCGGCATCTGCGTGAAGAACTGCAAGAAAGGAGCGATTAGGCTGGACCAGGGGCCGGTCGTCGACGAGGAGCTCTGTGTCCAATGCGGCAAGTGCTCCGAGGCCTGCGTCGTCGCTCACTATTACGACAAGCTGGTGGCCGAGGAATGAAGGCACCGGAGCAGGATTATATAGGGCTAGGGGCTGAGTGAGGCGGAATGAACTTCGACTTCATCATCGCCGGGGCGATCGGCCTGGGTCCGGCCCTGTTCCTGATGTACTTCACTCTCAGGTCCTACACCTATCCGGCGGTGGAGAAGGCTTTCTTCGATGACCGCGGGATATTTCTCTTCCTCGCGATCGGCCTCATCATCGGGGTCCTGTTCTGGTTCGTCGAGTTCGGGTTCTACATGGGCGACGTCCTCGTCGCACTGCTGTTCGCGGTGATCGAGGAGCTCGTTAGACTGGTGATCCTCAACTTCAAGCGGTTCCATCGCCGCCTGGACACGATGTTCATCGGCCTCGTGCTCGGCCTGGGCATGGGCGGGGCGATCGCCACCGGCACAGTGTTCGCAACCATCAGCTCGCTGGCTGGCCTGATCAACGCGGGGGACATCGCGATACTAGTCGTCATCTCGATACAGCTCTGCACCCTGGGCGGCGCGACCGGCGCGACGATAGGCGCGGGCGTCGCGAAGTCGATACCCTTCAGCTACTTCGCCCAGGCGACGATGGTGCACATCGCGGTCAACCTGATCATGATAGGCTTCTACACGTTCGCGCTGGGCGGGCTGCTCAACGTCGTCTTCCTCGCCATCGCTACGATCATTCCCGTTTACTATTACTGGTACGTGCACAGCAGGATGATCCCCAGCATCGTGCAGAGCGAGGTCAATCGCTTCGGTGTCAAGGCCAGAAAGGTGAAGAAGGTCTAGATCCGAGGGAGGACAGATGGTCGCCCGGAAGAAGATGGTCGTGATCGCCGCGGCGGTGGTCTTCGTCGCCGCTCTGATAATCATGATGCCCTACATCCAGGCCCTTCTTGCCATCCTGTTCCATCCGACCGTCCCGGCCTATAGCGACTACCAGATCCAGAGGGACCTGATCCTCGAGGCGAACGGAGGGGTCGTGAACAACGTGAGCCTGGACCTTCCGGCGCCCGGCAACGTCAATCTGACAGGCGAGGTGCAGACCGTCTCGGACGTCTCGTACTCGATGACGCCGACGGAGTCGATGAAGGCGGGAGTGCCTTGGCTCACCTGGTCCGGTGGCATGTTCCAGGGCTCGGAGCGGTTCGACGTCCGGATTACCTTCTCGCTCCACGTCGAAGCGAAGGTCTGGCACATCGCCGCTTCCGACTCACTGAACGCGAGTGACATCCCCTCCTCGCTGAAGACGAAGTACTCGGGCGACGAGTGGAAGATAGTCGTCGATGACCCGCGCATCGTGAACGCCGCCCAGAGCATCGCCGGCGGGGAGCAGAACGCGGAGGCGGCGCTGCGCGACATCTACGACTGGATAACGACGAACGTCCACTACTACGCCTCGAGCAGCGCGGACCCCGCGAGCAGCGTCGAGACTCTCCTGTCAAGAGCGGGGGATTGCGATGACCAGGCGATCCTGTTCTGTGCCCTGGCGAGAGCCTCGGGGATCCCCGCCTGGCTGCAGCTAGGTGCGCTATACGACCGGTCGACCAACGAGTGGGGAGGGCATGGCTGGGTCCAAAGCTACATCCCGCTCAAGGCGGGCGGCGGCGAGTACGTCGTGATCGACACGGTGAACCGGGAGTTCCTCGTCTGGTCCCCAAACAAGTTCCTGGAGTACACCGACGACGGCGATGCGGCGCACCTATACGACTACTATTACTCGTTCCATCTCTACTACGACGAGCTGACGTATCCGCCAGGCGTGGAGCCGGTCTTCACCGAGAGCTACGCCACGTTGTACCACCACGATTCGTCGGAAAGGATCGCTCTGGCCATCGGCGCAGGGACGATGATGGTGACGTCGGTCACGCGGCCCGGTATCGCCCTGGCCTAGGCTCGAGCAAAAGCCCCTGAGCGAGCATCGCGTCGATCAACTTCGACGCCTCCTCGGCGTTCTTGATCTCCAGGCTCGACGCGAAGTCCATGACCTCGAACGAACCGAGGCTGAGGGTGAGTTCCTTTGCGACCGCGACGAGCGATTCCTCGGTGCGGCGCTTCCTCGTCTCCTTCGCAGGGACCGGACGTCGCCTCTTCCTCTCGACGTCGATCTCCTCTATGCCCTCGCTGAGGCGGTCCATCATCTTCTTCACCGCCTCCGCCAGCTCGGTCTGCGAATCGGTCTTGTAGAAGACTCTCGCCCTAGAAAGGTCGATCGAATGGCCGCAACGGGGACACCTGGCTCTCGCCGAGCCTAGCACTACTCCGCGGGCCTTCTTGCACTTAGGGCAGACGACGACTCCGAACATCAGTACTCTACGAAGACGCAGGACGCGACGCAGGCGCCGTAATGGTCCATCGGGATCGAGAGCTCCTCGATCGCGTAGTGGATCGTCCTCAGTTCAATGCCCCTGAGCTTGGACATCTCGGTCATCTTCCACTCGAGGACCTCCTTGAGCGCCTTTTTCGTGCCGTGCATGTGCCCCTCGGCCACGTAGCCGCCCTTGCCGTCCTTTCGGAAGGCGTAGCAGATGCCGGCGGAGATCATCTCGCCCTCGCCGCCCCTCATCTGAGCCAGGACGCAGAACGTCACGCCGCCCATCGGCATCTCCCTGACTGGAACCTGCTTCGCCCCTACCGGAAGCACGGACGAGACCGAGACGAGGTTCTGCTCCCCGATCCGGGCCTTCTTCAGCGCCTCGTCGAAGGCGTTCAGGTCGGAGATCTTACTGACGGCGCAGCCAGAAGTGATGAAGAACTTCTTGGGCACTAGATTCATGGTGCCGAAGTAATTCTATCGCGGCACTTAATCCTATCTGACCGGCGACCGCTCACTCCTTCGGATTGTAGACGCGCATCTCCCTCTCGAGGATCTTGACCTCGCGGGGGTTCAGCGCCTGCGTGCTGAGCGGCAGAAGGAGCAGCGCATCCTTCACCGCCACGTTCTCGTTCAACAACTGCAGGAACTTGAGCACCTTGGTGAAGGTGTTTTGGCTGATGAGGTATTCGAGTCCCGAGATGAGCACCACGCCCCCTTCCTCTCCATCGAGGAAGCCCTTCACCTCGGAGTATATCAGCGGTATGTTCGTCGGTTCCCGTGCGTACTTGACATCGCGTTCGTAGGAAAGCCAGAGGCACGGCGATGAGCCGAGGTCGAACTTCTTCCGGAGCTTGTCGGGGTACTCTCTCACTATGCTCATGCCCCTAGCCCCCTGCGACACGAGATCGGCGAAAACCGCGAACCCCGCGTACGGGTCCTCCGACTCAATCAAGAACGAGTTGCCCGCCTCGAGCCCTTCGGCCGCTGGCTGTTCCGGCTTCTCGAGCGGCGCAGTCTCGGGCTTCTCCTCTGCGGGTACGAGCAGATGGACGCAGCAATCCTTGCCGTCGGAGATGCACTCCTTCTCGACCGCCGAGTATCGCGTATCGAGGAGCGAAGAAACGATTCCGGCGAGATAGCCTCGGGTGAAATCGCAGTGGCGGCCGTGGAACGCCTCGATGCTCTCCTCGATCTCGACGACGATCTCGCCCCGGGACGCCTTCTCGAGCCTCATCCGACCGAGGCCGGTTTCGGACCAGATCTGGGGCAGCATCTCGTGAAGCTCGCTCTCATTCTCAGCGGTGACGTCGAGGACGCCTATCAGGCCGACGCCGGCCCGGTAGCCGTACCTCTCCAGGGTCTCCCCCGCTTCCTTGTCTTCGATGAGCTCGAGCTCCTCTCTCAGGTCGAGCAACGCCGACCCAGGCATGACGAAGAACGGATTGTAGCGTGCCATTTAGCCACCTCCCATGAGCCTCTTGCCGAGCTGTTCGAAAGCCCTCTCCACCCCGTCCCCGGTCTTGGCGCTTGTCCGGTAGACATCGGAGCCGAGCCGCTTCGAGAACGAAGCGAGCCAGGTCGGCGTGACGCCCATCTCCAGGTCCGCCTTGTTGCCGACGATGACCGTCTTCGCGTCCCTCTCGACCGCGAGCAGGTCGTCGCGCCACTTCTGGAGGCGCTCCATCGTCTCCTGCCTGGTCAGGTCGCCGACGAGCATGGCGCCGTTGGAGCCGCGGTAGTAGGCAGCGTGGAGCGAGTCCTCGCTCCTCTGTCCCAGAACGTCCCAGATCATCAGTGTCAGCTCGACGTCACCGATGTTGAGGACCTTCTTCGACACCTTCGTCCCGAACGACACGATGTACTTGTCGTTGAAGACGTCGTCGACGTAGCGGCGGACCAGGCTAGTCTTCCCGACCCCGCCGTCCCCTAAGAGGCAGACCTTCCGGATGTAGCGCTTCCGCTCCACGCGCGAGTATCCCCATGTGCTCTATTAAAACGGTTCTCTGGCAAACTCGGCGCTGATATCAGCCGTAGAGCACCGATTCCTCTGGCGGTTTCGCTTGACGTCGAATCGCCTCCATCGCCGTCTTCATCTCCTTCTCGAGCGTCTCAGCCTCCTTGTAGAGCGGCTCGGGGTCGATCCTCAGCTCGGGCAGCATCCTGGCAACGTACTCGAGCAGCCTCGCCGCTCCCCTAGCATCGGGCAGGTCGAGGCGCGCGGGCCCGAGGAGACAAATCACGTCCATCTCCTTCCGCTCGCCCTCGTAGAGGAGCACTCCTGACAGCCCGGAAACCATTCCCTCCCTCAGTTCCTTCAGCCCGTACGTCGCGATCATCTGGCGGCACCGGTCGCCGGTCGCCACCGCGAGCACCTCCTTGCCCTCCGGATTCTCGCCTACGTTCATTCCTTCCAGCGAGACGATGGTGTTCGCGTCGTTACTCTTGCACCAGTCCAGGATCGCCTCGGCCATTGGCCTTGTCAGTCCGGACGAGGGCATGAACTCGCAGGTAATGACGATGACCTGCTCGCACCTTTCTCCGTGCTCGTCGCAGACCCTATGGCCGGAGTAGATACGCACCGGGGGCGAGGCGACGCCCTCGTGGATCACCGCGTACGGCGGGAAACCGTCGGAAAGGACGGCCGCGATCTTGTCCAGCTTCAGCGACTTGACGATGAAGCTCGCCGCGATCGGACCGATCAGCCCGGCGCTGGGGAAGCCCACAATGACCATCGGCCGCTCGAAGGATACCTGCCTGTACTCGTGAACGATCACCTCGTCCGTCATGCCCGACACCGCTCTTCCCTTCGAGCCGGGAATACATAATACCCACGGACGCCAGGCGGTGCCCCCGCGGCCATCTGGATGGAAAACCCATAGCTTCAAATCGCGTCCCCTGTGTAGGTAGGCGAGAGGCAGAGAGCTTGAGGGCACTGGGTCAGATGAAGGTCGAGGTCACCCCGGCGGGCATCCCGATTCTGGTCGACACGCTGCCGTGGTCGAGGTCGGCGGCGGTCGCGGTGAACATGGCGGTCGGTTCGAGGGACGAACCGTCCGACCAGCACGGCATCGCCCACCTGCTCGAGCACGTGCTGTTCAAGGGCACGGGTCACCACACCTCGCGCCAGATGTCGCAGGAGGTCGAGGCGGCGGGCGGCGAGATGAACGGCTACACGACCAAGGAGATGACCGCCTACTACGTCTCAACATTGGATGAGACGATCGGGACCGCAGAGGACCTGCTCGCCGAGATCGTCAGGGAGCCCCTGCTCGACGTCAAGGACATCGAGACGGAGAAGAAGGTGGTGACGCAGGAGATCAGGATGTCCGAGGACGACCCGGACACCTACAGCCACGAGCTGCTGATGAAGAAGGTCTGGAAGGGCAACCCCATGTCCGATCCCGAGGCGGGGTACATCGAATGCGTCGAGGCCTTGGACCGGGAGAAGGTCAGCCGATTCTTCGAAGGCTTCTACCGTCCGCCGAACATGGTCGTCGTGGCGAGCGGCAACGTCGAGGCGAAGCAGGTGCTCAAGTGGGCGACGGAGAGCTTCGACGGGTTGCCGGTGGCGAGCATGCCTAAGAGGAGGGAGGCCCCTTCCTTCAAGCCAGGCATCCAGCTGTTCCCGAGGGAGGGGGATCAGGCGTATGTCGCGATGGCCTTCCCCGCGGTCGACGCGAGGCACAAGGACCGCTACGCGCATGGCCTCGTCGGCGGCATTCTGGCCGCCGGGACATCATCAAGGCTTTATCAGAAGGTCAGGGAGGAGAACGGCCTCGTCTATTCGATCTACTCCATGAGCTACGCCTTCACCGACATCGGGATGATCGGGATATTCTTCTCGACCTCGATCGAGAACACGACCAAGGTGATGGGCATGATCGCCGAGGAGCTCTCGGACCTGAGGAACGACGGGCTCGAGAAGGGCGAGCTCGACCGCGCGAAGCGGTGGATCAAGGGCATGATTGTGAGGAGGCTCGAGTCCTCGGCCGAGAACCGCATGTTCTTCCTCGGAGAGAGCTACCTCCAGTTCGGCAGACCGATCACCGGGGACGAGGTGCTCGGGAAGATCGAGTCGGTGACGGAGGAAGACGTCCTGAGGGTCGGCAAGAGCATGATCGACCGGAAGAAGCTCGGATTGGCGCTCTACGCTGAGCAGCGTCCCGGTAAGAGGATAGCGAAGAACCTCGAATCGCTTGACTTCTAGTCCTGGAGCAGTTCGAGCACTTTCTTCACCGCGACCGGCAGCGCAGCCTTCACCGGCGGGGTCATCTCCTCGCTTATGTCGATCGTGTTCAGCGCCTCGATCGCGACGAAGAAGATCTCCTTCGGGAAGCGTTCCGGTTCGAGGCGCCTGCCGAGCTCCAGGGCGGTGGCGATGTTCGTCTCGTGCGGGTTGGTGCCGTGCACCGATGAGCTGAAGACGTCGGGCGTGA
>JAJRAL010000066.1 GCA_028679935.1 Methanomassiliicoccales archaeon
TTCCTTGTCAAGACCGTAGATCAGGACGTTCACGACCAGGTCCAGGCTTCCTGAGGGAGCGGACAACTCCCCTCGGCACATGGCGGGTGTCTCGTGCGACACGACGCTGCAGGCGATGTACTTGCCGCTCTCCACCTCTGCGATGCACTTGATGTGCCCGATCAAGCGGGTTCCGGCCTTGAAGCACTCGTTGGCGATTCCGGAGATCGTCGCGGCGACAAGCCCCTTCAGCTCCTCCGGCGCCTTCGCCTCGTCGAAGCTGACATGGATCCGCCCAGCGAACGCCGTGAAATCCTCAGCCAGCATCAGCTCACCATCGCCTCGACGACCTTGTCGAGGTTCATGCCAGTTATGGCGGACGCGGCGATGATCGGCGCATCGATCCCGATCTCCCTGATACTCCTCTCGATGTCGTCCACCGCTCCTTTGTCGACCAAGTCGGACTTGTTGATCACGATCAGGTTCGCTGCTTTGAGCTGGTTCATCAGCGGACGGTTCAGCGCCTTGAGGATCACGGCGAAGCGCACGGCGTCGACGATGATCACGATCTTCGTCGATCCTATCGCCGGTCCGGTATAGAGCTTCAGCGTTTCGTGGATCGCCTTAGGGTCCGCCACCCCCGTCGGTTCGATGACTACCAGGTCGGGCTCGAAGGCATCGGCGACGTCCCTCAGCGTTGCGAGAAGGTCCGAGCCCAGGGTGCAACAGATACAGCCGCTCGGCATCTCCCTCACCTTGAGACCGTACTTCTCCATCACCTTTCCGTCGATTCCGATCTGTCCGAAGTCGTTGACGATCACGACGACCTTCTTGTGCTTGCGCTTGATGATCTCCTCGATGGTCGAGAGTATCATCGTCGTCTTGCCGGAACCGAGGAAGCCCGAGATCAGCAGGATGTCCATCTATGCACCTTTGGGAAGTTGCTCTTGATGAAGTGCAGGGCATATTTAAATCTAGGTCCGGGAATGAACGACAAGGCAAATCCTTGTTGAACGAAGCTCATGCTGGCTGAAAACGCCCGACGTGTCAGATCTGATCGTCCTGAGGATCTTCGCCGCAGTAGTGGACGGTGAGCTCTTCCATCTCCTGCGCGATCCTGCGGTTGCGGCACGCGCGGCACTCGACGACCTTGCCGAGCCCCTTCTTCCTAGAGGCCATGGCCGAGTCGAAATCCGCGATCGCACCGCACGAGCAGAGTACCTTCCTCCTAGGCGTATCACCGAACATGACTCCCACCCCTGCTGGTCGCGAATATGCTGACTGGCCAGAGGAAGCGACGAGAGCTTGAGAGGCTTGGCTGAGCCCTTTTGTCTTCGCCCTCGTACCAGAAAGGGTGACGAGAGCATCAGCTGTTTGATTGAGATCTTCCGTACCTCTCCCCCAGACGGAAAATATGCGAGATGTAGTTCGAGCCGACGGACACTTCGCCCCGTGCTCCGACCGGCTATTCTCGTGGCGCAATTTCCCGAGCGAAAAACAATAACAGGTGGTGCACTCTTAAACGTTTCTATACCAATCTGGACGTCATCCAGACTGTCTGACAAACAGCGTCCGACGACGGTCCGACTCGCACAGCAGAATCATACATCAAGGTGCTCACAAAGGTTCAATCACGATCGCCCCACCAACCCCCTCGTAGGGTTTTTGTGCCCCTCCTCTAATCTCGCATCATGGAGTCCTTCACCAAGGAGCAACTGGCCAAGTTCAACGGGCAGAACGGGGCGCCCATCTACATCGCTTTCAAAGGCAAGGTCTATGATGTCACTGGCAGCAGCCTCTGGGAGATGGGCGAGCACCAGGGCATGCACGTCGCCGGGGCGGACCTTACCAAGGAACTGGCCGATGCGCCCCATGAGGAGGAGGTCTTCAGCCGCTACCCCGTCATCGGCGATCTCGTCTGAGCGCCGGACCGTGGAATGCGAGCGCAAGGTCTATTTAATCGGTCGATCTAGATTATTATCAATGCAGCTCCCCGATCTGACTTTCTCCGAACCGAGGAGGACGCGGCTATTCGAGAAGCTTGAGAGGGTGATGGATCGGCTCGACAGAGGGGAGCTTCCGATGGTCATTACGGAGGTCTACGTTTTCGGCAGCTTTCTGCGGAACAAGCCACGGCCGCGCGACCTAGACCTCTTGCTCATCTACGATTCGGACGCGACCCTCAAGATGTACGAGGCGACCGACGAGAAAGGCGCGCACTGGAGGATCTGGCAGATGAGGCGTTCTCCCGCCAAGCTGAGGGGATGCCTCAAGAAGAACGCCGAGAAGACCGTCGACATCAGCATCTGCCCTTCGCTCGAAGAATACGCCAAGGACCTCCTCTATCCAATGGACGTCTGCCTCAAGATCTGGACGGCCGACGACCGCGATTGGAGGGGCAAGCTCAGGGAGCACTTCTCGAAGACGTGACGAGCTCCACGTCGACGGGTATCCCTTGCTTTACGCTTTGGCTCACGATGCAGAAATCCTCGAAGACGTCCTTGCACCGGTCGAGCTTCGATGGGTCATCGAGGTCCGGATAGAGCATCACCCTCACCGAGCTGACGCGGAGTCTGCCCTTCGCGTTCCGTTCCAGCTTCGTGAACACTTCTGCCTTCATCCCATTGACGTTCGCCCGGGCGCGGCGCAGGCAGAAGGTGAGCGAGGCCGCCATGCAGTTGCCTATCGCCGCTGCGAGAATGAGGCCGGCGTTCGGATACTCGCCCTTGCCGACCGGCGAAGGCTCGTCCATCATCAGGTCCGGTATGTTCTCGCCCGCGAAGCTGACCTTGAACTGGTAGCCGTCGATCAGCTCGACACTCGTCTTGAACTCCTGCTCCGGAATGCCCATGCCTCTGCCCCCTCGCTCTGGCTCGATGGCACAGATGCTTCGCGCGCCATCGCGCACCCGCGTATCGGAGGGCGCCGTTATAATTCCTTTCGGAAATCCATTCAATCGGCTGACCGCTTGTAGAGCGAAACCCCGGGAAACTTCGCTTTCGCGCCGAGCTCCTCCTCGATGCGGAGCAACCGGTTGTACTTGGCCGTTCGTTCCGCCCTCGCCGGAGCGCCGGTCTTGATCTGACCGCATCCCAAGGCCACCGCTATGTCCGCGATGGACGTGTCCTCGGTCTCGCCCGAGCGGTGGCTGACGACCGCACCGAGCCCCGAATCGAGGGCAAAGCGCGCTGCTTTCATCGCCTCCGTGACCGTTCCGATCTGGTTCACCTTGATCAGGACGGCGTTGCCGGCCTTCATCTCGATCGCCTTCTTGATCAGCTGCACGTTCGTGACGAGCATGTCGTCGCCCACCAGCTGCAGCCTCTTCCCCATGCGTAGGGTAAGGAGCGCCATGAGATCGAACGCATCCTCGTGGACCGGGTCCTCGATGCTCACCAGAGGATAGTCGCGCTTGAGGGCGGAATAGAAGTCGATCAGCTCCTGCGGTCCCATCCTACGATTGTCGAGCTTGTACACTCCCTGCTCGCAGAACTCGGAGGCGGCGCAGTCCAGGGCGATGAAGACGTCCTTTCCGGGATCGTAGCCGGCCTTCGAGATGCCCTTTACTATCGCATCCAGCGCCTGCCTGGTATCGTTGAACGGCGGAGCGAACCCACCCTCGTCGCCGACATTGATGGCCGACGGCCCGTAGGTCTCCTTGAGTATCGCTCGCAGGTTCTGGTAGACCTCCACCCCCATCCTCAACGAATCGGAGAACCTCTTTGCACCGGCGGGCACAACCATGAACTCCTGGACCTTAAGCCCCGTCCCGGCGTGCTTGCCGCCGTTGATGATGTTCATCATCGGGACGGGCATCGTCACGCCCTGGCCCAGGTGCTCGTGGAGCTCGACCCCCTTCGCGAGGGCCCCGGCCTTCGCGACTGCCAGCGATACGGCCACGGTCGCGTTGCCCCCGAGCTTCGACTTGTCTCTCGTCCCGTCGAGCTTGATTAGCGCTTCGTCGACCGCCTTCAGGTCGGTGCAGTCCATCCCCTTGATCTTCTTGGCGATGACCACATTGACGTTCTCCACCGCCCTGAGCACGCCCTTCCCGCCGTACCTCTTCTTGTCCGCGTCCCTCAGCTCGAGCACCTCGTGCGAGCCGGTCGACGCGCCAGAGGGCGCGATCCCCTTCGTCACGAACGACGATGTGCGCACTTCCGCCTCGACGGTCGGGTTGCCACGGCTGTCCAAGACCTCTCTTGCCCTCACCAGAACGATCTTCGAATCCGACATCGACTCTCCCCCCGCACCTAGACGTGCAATGATTCCGCTTCTTCACCTAATAGATTTCGAAGCTTGACCGGGCGGCATGGCGTCGATGACCTCCATGTTGCGCTCCAGGAGGGCCATCTCCCTCAGGTCCAGGGTACGCGGGTCCACCGACACTATGAGACGTGACTTGTACTCCATCGTCGCCTCCGAGACATGGTGTATCATGCGCAGCACCTTCTCGAAGTCGTTGTTCACGATGAGGAATTCGATGCCGTCGACCATGACCACGCTGTCGCCGCTCTTCTCGATGAACCTGATGATCGTGTCGGATAGTATGCCGATGTTGGTCGGGTTGACGTAGACCTTGCCCAGCTGGTTGCTGAGCCAGATGATCGGGGTCTTCTCGAGCCCCCACTTCTTCCGGATGACCTGGGGGTGTTCTCTTGTGATGCACAGGCCCTGGATGTTGTGCGTGACCTGGTCGGCGAACATCTCGAACGACTTGTCCGGCTTGAGCTCCTTGACGACGTACCCGAAGCCCTTGCGGAGCTCGTACTTGATCGCCGTCTTCCTCGCCTTCTCCATCCCCGCTGGGGCGGGCCTGGTACCGAGGATGCGCGAGAATATGCTCTCCTTCTTGGTCCCGGTGGTGGCGGGCAGGGTGACCTCACTCGTCTCGATAATCTCCTTGATCTTCTGCCCGAGCTCGTTGTTCTGGAATGGCTTCCGGATGTAGCCGGAGACGACGTCCTGCAGTCCGAAGATATCGGTGCCGATGTCGGTGTAGGCGGTAAGCATCATCACCTTGATGGTGCTGGTCAAGCCCTCCTGTTTGAGGGTCCTGAGGACGCTCCATCCGTCCATGTCTGGCATGTTGATGTCGAGGAGGATGAGGTCGGGCTTCTCAGATTTCGCCTTCTCTATCGCCTCCTTCCCACCGGAGGCGGTGATAGCCTTATAGCCCTGCGTGGAGACGAGCTCGGAGACTATCGCGAGAACATCTGGATTGTCATCAACTATGAGAACGGTCTTCGTTGGCTTGCCTCCCTTTTTCTTCGGGCTGCGCCAACTGCATCATCCAGCACGTCTAAATAGATATCCTCTGCAGTGGCGATTCCAGAACCTGAGAGGGAGCATTCGGTCCGACGTCCGCCTTCCGGACGATCAGGTCTTGCGGCTCTCCTTCGCCTTGGCGCGAAGGTTTGTATAACCGCACTTGCGGCAGCGCGTGGCCTTCGGGGCGTTCCTCGCGTAGCAGTTCATGCAGATCATTTTGTTGAGGAGCCTCGCGTCGGCCTCTTTGAACCTAGCCATGAAATCCCTCTTCCCGTGGAAATATGGAGGGAATATAAAAACGTTGGCGAGCGCGGACCTCTTTCAGGCGGTCGCTCATCTCTTGGGCATCGTCGATCCGACCAGGACTAGGTAGGCGAGCAGCGCTTCAAGCTGGATGCGCTCGTTGCTCCCCTCGACCAGCCTGAACTCGGTCTCGCCGGCCCGATCGACCAGCTTCACCTTCTCCAGGTCGGGCAGGTTGAGCTCGAATATCGAACGGTGGATCTGGCGGATGATGTCCTCGCCCGACAGCCCATAGGTCAGCATCAGCTCGTCGAGCTTGGCCCGCGCCTCCATGAAGTCGCCGGACAGGGCGGTCTGGAGGAGCTTCTTGACCTCCTCCGGCTTCGCCGTCCCAGTGGTCTGGAAGACGGTATCGACGGTAATCTCCTCGCCCATCGCGGCGGCCACCTGGAGCGAGTTGATCGCCTTCCGCAGATCGCCGTTCGCGACGTGGACGAGTGCGTCGGCCGCGTCATCGTCCAGTTCGAGGTTCTCGTTCTTGGCTACGTACTGCAGGTGCTTCTTGACCTCGTCGGCCTTCAGCGGCCGGAACCGGAAGACGGCGCACCTCGACTGGATGGGCTCGATGATACGCGAAGAATAGTTGCACGAAAGGATGAAGCGGCACGTCCTGCTGTATCGCTCCATCGTCCGTCTCAAGGCAGCCTGGGCATCGCCGGTAAGGGCGTCCGCCTCATCGAGGAAGATGATCTTGAACTCGGCGCCGCCGATCGGGGACGTCCTGGCGAACTCCTTGATCTTGCCCCTGACGACGTCGATTCCTCGCTCATCCGAGGCGTTGAGCTCGACGAAGTTCGATTTCCAGTTCTCGCCGTAGAGCTCTCGGGCGAGGGCCAAGGCGCAGGTCGTCTTGCCCGTTCCAGCGGGTCCGGCGAAGAGCAGGTGCGGGATGTTCTTGGCCCGGGCGTAGGCCTGCAGGCGATCGACCGTGTCCTTCTGGCCGACCACCTCTTTGAGCGCCCTCGGGCGGTACTTCTCGATCCAAATCTCCCGCAGCTCCTTCATCGGCGCTTAAGCTCCGTTGGCGTAGTAAATACTTTCGCGGTGGTGGCCGAAGCTGTCCGGATGAAATGTTTAACTCCCCGGAGACGGTGTGGAAGTGCGTGCCGACCTGCATCAAGTGCGGCAAGGAACCGATCACCTTCATTCGCTACAACGGCTCGCACCTTTGCGAGGAGCACTTCCTCGAGTTCGTGGTGAAACGGGTCAGGAAGGAGATGAGGAGGCAGGTCAATCTCGACGGTAAGCACAGACTCGCCGTAGCACTCTCCGGCGGCAAGGACAGCTCGGTCACACTTAGCATCCTCGCCGAAACCCTCGAACGCCGCCGCGACTTCACTGTGCTCGCAATCACCGTCGACGAGGGCATCGCCTGCTACCGCCCGGGGACGATGCAGAAGGCGGAGGAGCTCTGCCGCGACCTCGGTGTCGAGCATCACGTGATCAGGGTCGCCGACGAGACCTCGAGGACGATGGACGAGATAGCGTCGAAGGTCGGAGTGAGATCGGCCTGCACGTACTGCGGCGTCCTGCGCCGGAGATGCATGAACAAGCTCGCCCGCGACCTCGACGCCGACGTGCTCGCGACCGGTCTCAACCTCGATGACACGGCGCAGTCCATCCTCATGAACTTCACCCGGGGGGACGTCGAGAAGCTCGCCCGCCTCGGGCCACATACAAGGATCCAGGCGGGATTGATACCGCGGATCCAACCTTTGAGACTCATCCCGGAGAAGGAGTCCCTCATGTACGCGATGCTCAGGGAGCTGCCGTTCTCCTCCGCCGAGTGCCCCTACGCCGAGGGGGCGTTGCGCAACGAGTATCGCGAGATAGTCGATGAGCTGGAGGACCGGCATCCGGGGACGAGGCACGCGATCGTGAACAGCTACGACGCGATGCGACCCTATCTTCTTGCGGCGTATCCGCCGGCGAATCTCGAGGTGTGCGGATGCGGCGAGCCGACTTCGGGCGATGTGTGCAAGAGCTGCGAGCTGCTCGAGGAAGTGAAGAGGATCGGATGAAGGGGTTTGGGCCTAGACGAGTTCGTGGAACTCGTAGGCGGGCCTTCCGGCATGATAGCAGAACTGGACCGTGTCGAACTGTTTCTTGAGGGCCTTCACATCGACCTTGACCAGGGACGGCACCTCCCTCTTCACGGCGACGCGGTGGATCAACGCCGCGACCTCCCTCATCTCGCTCTCCCTCATCCCGAGCCGCGTCATCTCCTGTGTGCCGATGCGGATGCCCGAAGGACGGATCGAACTCTCGTCGCCGGGGAGCATGTTCTTGTTGGTGATGATGTTCGCCGCCTCGAGGTCCTTCGCCACCTGGTCGCCGCCGCCATGCTTCGAGACGTTGACCGCGATGGTGTGGGACCGGGTGAAGCCGAGGTCCGGACAGAGAACGTCCATGCCGAGCTCATGCAATGCCTGGCCGAGAGCCTGTGAGTTGTTCACTATCTGCTTCGCGTAGTCCACAGCGAACTCCTCCATCTCCGCCATGGTGATCGCGAGCGCGGCCATCGAATGCAGATGATGCGAGGATGTCACACCCGGGAAGACGGCTCTCCGCATCCTCTTCTCGAGATCGTCATTCATGTTGTTGCCGAGAAGAATGCCGTGGTTGGGGCCCGGGAACGTCTTGTGCGTGGAGGAGGACATGATGTTGGCGCCCTCGTGCAGCGGGTCCTGGAACTGACCGCCGGCAATCAAGCCGAGCACGTGCGCGGCGTCGTACCAGACGGTGCAGCCGATTTCCTGGAACGTGTCCTGCAGCTCCTTCAGCGGAACTGGGAAGAGGAAGAGCGACAGGCCGAACTGAGCGACCTTCGGCTTGTTCTCGAGCAGCAGCTTGCGCGAGCCTTCGATGTCGATCGTCATCCTGGCCATGTCCCACGGGTAGTTGATCGTTTTGACGCCCCTTAGACCGACTGCCCCGAACTGCGCCGTCGAGATGTGGGCGCCGTTCGCCAGGGCCGATGTCGCGATCGTGTCGCCTGGCTCGCACAGGGCGAAGAGGACGGCCATGTTCGCCACCGTGCCCGAAGTTGGACGCACGTCGACGAAAGGCACTCGGAACAGGCGCGTAGCGATCTCCATGCACTTCAGTTCGACCTTGTCAACATAGATGTTGCCCTGGTAGTACCTCTTTCCCGGCATTCCCTCCGCGTAGCGGTCGTGGAAGTCGGATATCATCATTTCCTTGGCCAGGGGCGACATCAAGTTCTCGGAGGCGATGGTTGGGATCGACTCATCGAACCAGACGGTGTGGGCCTTCACCTGCTCTCGGACCCAGTCGGCGTCGTCCTTCATGGATTCACAGAAGCTGATTATGAAGGGGTCTGAAATAGTTTAGGGCTCGGTGCAATTCTCGCCAAATTGAATTTCAGCAAGGAGGTCGATTTGCGAAGAGTTGCATACCCAGACGGGTTCATAACCAGACCAAAATCAGGCTGATCCGTACAGCCTTTTGTATAGATAGCCAATTACTATTCCAAGAATGAGAAACGTTGGCACGTTAAGCACTGCGCCGACGAGGAAGATATGCAAGGCATCACTCGTACGACTTGCGCCAACTCCGAGCAAGATTAGGCTTATGACGTAGGGGACGAAGCTTAGTATCACGGATTTTGGAATTGGATTCTCTGTTGGAACCTTGTCAAAA
>JAJRAL010000158.1 GCA_028679935.1 Methanomassiliicoccales archaeon
CCACCCAGGACTCGCTGAAGAGCTTCCTGCGGTCGCTCTCGCTGCCCCACGGGACTATCTCGGTGAGGGCGAAGAGGTTCGGCGGCACGGTGAGCCCGGAGCAGTCCACGGTGGCGTCGAAAGCGGCAGCGGAAGCGCTCGCGAAAGGGCGAAAGGTAGACCTGACCTCGGCCGAAGTGAGGGTCCGCATTCTGCTCTCTGACCGTTTGCACTTCCACCTCGAGGAGGTGGTCATCGACCGGGCGCAGTATGACGAGAGGCACGTGCGGAGCCGGCCGTTCTTCTCGCCGGTCTCACTCCATCCCCGCTATGCCAGGGCCCTTGTCAATCTGACCAGGGTGAGGCATGGACAAGTGCTCCTCGATCCCTTCTGCGGCACCGGCGGCATCCTGATCGAGGCGGCGCTGGTCGGCGCGAAGGTGTTGGGCTCGGACCTCTCCCAGGAGATGCTCAAGGGCTGCGCCTTGAACATGGAACACTTCCACACCAGGCCAGAGAGGCTCGAGCGGGTCGACATCGGCGATATCTCAGAGATCTTCGGTCCCGTCGACGCCGTCGCTACCGACCCTCCCTATGGCAGGTCATCCAGCACGATGAGGGAGCCGATGAAGGAGCTGCATCTCCGTGCGATTGAATCGATACATGACAACCTCCGCCCCGGCGGCTCGGCGGCGATCGTGCTGCCGTGGGATTGCAGGGTGACGTTCGATGTCGTCGAACACCACGAGCAGAGGGTGCACCGCTCGCTGACCCGCTACTACTGCGTCATCAGGTGATGTGGACGGTGAACTGCGTCACGATGTCGGTGCTGTTCGAGCGCGACTCGAGCTGGAAGGTCCTCATGCCGGGAGCGGTGAGGTTCGAGACGACCACGAGCAGCGTGACCCTGGCGGACTTATCGTAGGGTATCTGGACGATGAGCGTGTTGGTCGCATTTTCCGAAGTCCCGTTGCTCGGATAGAGCAGGGTGTTGAGACCCGCCGGTGTATTGACGACGTTCGTCCTGACCTGAGTGTTCACGGTCCCGGTGTTGTTGATGGTCATGTTGAAGAAGGCCTGTGCTCCCGCGGCCACCGTCGTCTCGTTCGAGCCCTCAAGGGTCATGTTGAAGTTGTACGTGATCGGCACCTCTTCGAGCGGCACAGGGACGAACGTGCCGACGAGGAGCACGAGCGCCAGCACGCCCACTCCCACGCGTTTCCTGTCCAGACGAGTGACGTCATTGAGCGGCGCCGGGTGTCTCATCCCGATGAAGATGATCAGGAAGGCGAAGAACAGCCAGCCGAAGTAGCCGTAGAAGATACCGAGGAAGATGAGTATCCCGACGACGACCAGGCTCAGGTACTTCGCCCCGTCGCCGAGCAGGCCGCGCGCAACGTGTCCCCCGTCGAGCTGCCCAGCCGGAAGAAGGTTGATGGCGGTGACGAAGAAGCCCACCCAGGCGGCGAACGCCAGCGGATGGAACGAGATCAGTCCGGCCGGCTGCGGGACGAGCAGGGCCAGGAGATCGTAGAAGATCGGGAAGTTGATCAGGACGGAGCCGCCGGGAGGGGCGTTGATGTTTGTCGGTCCCAGAGAGTTAAGGTAGAGCCCGAGGATCGCGATGGGGATTGAAACGATTATGCCGGCGAGCGGCCCGGAGATGCCGATGTCGACCAGGGACCTCTTAGTCGGCAAAGGCTCCCTGATGGAGATGAAGGCGCCGAAGGTGCCGAGGGGCGGGATCGAGGGGATGAAGTAAGGAAGAGAAGCATCAATTCCGTAGCGTTTCGATGTCAGGTAATGGGCGAGCTCGTGGATGCCCAGGATCGTCATGAGGGGCACGGCGAAGAACAGCGTCCCGAAGACCAGATTATCCAATGTGAGTAGCGTCGTGCTGCCGACGTAGGCCGCCCAGAGGAAGGCACCGGCGAATATCGTCGTGCCGAGCGTGATGATCAGCAGGGTGACGTTGATCCAGTTCCGGCCTGGACCGAGCGGCGGCTTTCGGATGACGGCGATGGAGTACTCCCCGCCCTTGTGCTCGAGGATCGGGATGTAGCCCTTGGCCGACATCTCCTTCCTCAGCGTCTCGAATCCAGCCTCGAGGCGCGCCGGGTCGGGCGTGATGAAGGCCTGGACGGCATCCTGGTTGATCTTCACGTCGTATACGGTGAAGTGCTTGGCAACAAGAGAGCGCACCAGCTCTATCTCGGCGGCTTGGTCCAACCAGACACCCTGGCCCCTATCACGGGGGGCCGCTATTTAACCTATGTGCCGGCCGGAGGTGGCACCCAGGCAAAAGCTAAAGCGAGGGAACGGGATTTTCCGCCGTGAACCGATTCGCCCAGATATTCCGGTTGGGCAACTGCGCGATCGCGGTGGTCGGGCTGCTCACGGCGGCCCTGATAGCCGCCGGGACCGGCATAGTCGATCACTGGCCGCAGGTGCTCGTCGCCTCTGGCGTCGTGTTCGCGTTCGTAGCGGGCGGCAACTCCCTGAATGATTATCTCGACAGGGAGGTCGACCGTACCGCGCACCCCAAGCGGCCGATCCCGTCTGGCAGGATGCGGGCCGTCACCGCACTGCGCCTTTCCGCCGGGGCTTTCATCGTTTCGTTGCTCCTCTCGCTCCTCCTCGATCTGTGGTCGATTCTGATCGTCGTCTCGGCGGTGGCGATCATGCTCGCTTACGAGCTCTACACGAAGAAGCGGGGATTGAGCGGCAACCTATCGATCGCATGGCTGACCGCGGCGCTCTTCCTCCTCGGTGGCACCGTCGTGGGAAGCGTGGACCGTACCGTCGCGATCGCCGCCATGGCTTTCCTCGCCACTCTCGGCAGGGAGGTGGTGAAGGACATCGAAGATATGAAGGCCGACTTCGACCGCGCCACCCTGCCCAAGCGGATCGGAAGGAGGAACGCGGGGGCGGTCGGCAGCATTGCCTTCTTGGCGGCCGTCGCCCTCTCCCCAGAGCCGTACCTCGTCGGAGCGTTCGGCTGGCTATACCTGGTGCCAGTTGCGGTCGCGGATGCAATCTTTATATATGCATCCATAGTTCATTTCCAGAACCCGAAGAGGGGCCAGACCTGGGCGAAGTACGGCATGCTTGTCGCCCTGATCGCGTTCCTCGTCGGAGGCCTGACATGAGAGTCAAGGATCACATCATGGAGCTGTTGAAGGGTCGCCGCACCCTGCACATGACCCTCATAGACCCGGCGAAGCAGCCGTGCGAGCGGGCGGCGCAGATCGCCATGGTGGCGGAGAAGGCGGGCACCGACGCGATCATGGTAGGCGGCTCCACCGGCGTGAACCAAGACAATCTGGACAAGACGGTCCTGGCGATCAAGCGCTGCGTCAAGATTCCGGTCATCTACTTCCCTTCCGGAGCGCACGCGATCTCCCGCTACAGCGACGCCATATATTTCATGAGCATGCTCAACTCGCGTAACCGCAGGCACCTGATAGGGGAGCAGGTGACTGGGGCGCCGATCATCGCCAAGCTCGGTATGGAGACCATCTCGATGGGCTACCTGATCGTGGAGCCGGGGATGAAGGTCGGAGAGGTGGGGGAGGCCGACGTCATAAAACGCGGGGACCTGACCTGCGCCGTGGCCTATGGGCTGGCGGCCCAGTACATGGGCATGGAGTTCGTCTACTACGAGGCGGGCAGCGGAGCCCCCGAGCCCGTTCCGGTTGAGATGATCGCCGCGGTGAAGAAGAGCCTGAGCATCCCGGTCATCGTCGGAGGGGGCATCAAGACCCCGACCCAGGCCGTTGCACTGAAGAAGGCCGGGGCGGATATCATCGTCACCGGCACGATCGTCGAGAACGGCAAGTTCGAGAAGTGCCTCGAGTCGATCGTCAAGGCACTGAGAAAGTGAGTTCTGATCAGACCAGTTTCAAGAGCATCTCGTGCACCCTAAGGTCGCCGGAGAGCTCTGGGTGGAATGAGAGGGCGAGGAGATTCCCCTGACGCGCCATCACTATGTCGTTCCCGTGTCGGGCGATTTCCTCGCATCCGTTCCAGACCTTGCGGATGATCGGCGCCCGGATGAAAACGCCGGGGAACGGCGCGTCTAGCCCCTTCAGGTCGAGAGGGGCCTCGAACGATTCCCTCTGCCTTCCGAACGCGTTCCTGTCGACGGACATGTCCATCAGGCCGAGGAGCTTCGTGCCGGTTCTCTCGACCTCGTCGTCGCCCTCCTTCGCCATCAGGACCAGGCCGGCGCAGGTGCCCATCATCGGCGTTCCGTTCCGCGCCAGCTCAACGATCCTATCGTGGATATGGAAACGTACGAGCAGCCGAGAGATCGTCGTGCTCTCGCCGCCGGGCAGGATTATCGCGTCGACCCCGCCTAGCTCGGATGCCTTCCGCACGGCGAAGACCTCGCCCTCAAGCCCCAGGGACGACATCGCCCTCTCGCTGGCCGAGATGTGCTCGGGGAATGCGCCTTGCACCGAGATGACGCCGACCTTCATCAAGTCCCCCACTCGCGAACCCGTAGAAATGCTTTCTCTTCGATGGCTCCCATTGCGTGGCGGATCATGAGTACTGACCGCGCCTGTCCTCTATGGTGCGCGTCTTCGGGATCCATCCCTTCTGGTCAGGAGGCAGGATGCTGACTTCGATGGGGGAGAGCAGGTCGTTCTCGAAGCCCGACTTGATCTCGTCCAAGGATTGGAGCGCCTCCTCGACCCCCCTCTTGCCCTCCTTCGGATCGCCCATGTACTCGACCGCGAAGTGCAGTCTGTCGCGGTAGCCGTCCTTCTCGATTATCAGGTGGTAGCCCAGGACGCCGCTGACGCTCAGCACCGCCTCGTCGAAGAGACCGGGAAAGACCTTCTCTCCGAAGCCGACCTTGGTCTGCATGTCGAGGCGTCCCTTCACCTTGCCGATCTTGCCGGATGCGGCGAACCCGCAGCCGCAGGGCGGGCTGATCGGGAACGATATGTCGTATGATCTGTATCGAAGGAGCGGCGAGCCCTCGAACATCAAGCTTGTCCATATCAGCTCGCCGTCCTTGCGCTCCTCCACGTGCTCCCCCGTCTCAGGGTCGATGACCTCGGCCAGGAAGCCCGCCTCGTTGATATGGAGCCCGTCCTGCTCGGCGCATTCGATCGTTGTCGCCAGGCCCATTTCCGTCATCCCATACTGGCTGAGAGCCTTGCATCCCCAAGCATCCTCAAGCTCGCGGCGCATGACCTCGGGGAGCGGCTCCGCCGAAAGGATCAGCGCCTTGATGCCGAACGCGCGCAGGTCGACCTTGTCCCTCGCGAGGACCGTCAGCCGGTGGATGAAGGAGGTGAGACCGATCATCATCGTGGTCCTTCGCTCTCCGATTATCTTCAGCTGTTCGTCCACGTCGATGCTGCTGCAGTTGACCGCCTTCAGGCCGGCCACCCGGCAAGCGCCCTCCAGCATCAGCCCCGGGTCCCAGGCGGCTATGGTCGGGAACATTATCTGCAGGGTGTCGTCCTTCCTCATCCCCACGTTCATGAGCGCCGCAGCGATCGGGTCGACAGTGCTAAGGATGTCGTCCCGGGTGTAGAAGAGCCTCTTCCTCATGCCGCTAGTACCCGAAGTGGAGAAGGCGCGCATCACCTTCGTCTGCGAGACGCAGAGGAACTCGAACGGCGATTCCGCCAGGTCCTTCGGCTCGGTCAGCGGGACCTTGCAGAGGTCGTCGTACGTGCGGACGTCCTCCGGCTTGAGCCCGGTCTCCCTCCACCTCCTCTGGTAGAACGGAGCGTTCTCGCCGGTGTAGCGCATCTGCTTGCGGAACATGTGCAGCTGGTACTCGCGGAGCATTCGGCTGTCGACCTGGGCCGGGCGCGGCCTCCCGATGACCTTCCTCAGGTCGTTGTCCGCCCTCGACTCCGCCGCCACTTTGACCTTGATCCACTCCTCCAGCGGGTTCTTGGCGTCGGGATCGAGCTTCGTCGAGTCGAGCTTCGTCCTTGCCAGGGCGATGACCAGCCTCTTGAACGGGTTCAACGTCAACCCGAACGCTGCGGAGCGGCTTAACACTTCTCCGAACTGGCTCGACGACACCTGAAAACGGGACATATGTCAAATATGCTCAAGGGGATTCGGTTTCATGCCGTCCAGGGACTGGAAGCGCATCTCCGAGGACCTCAGGAAGTACACCAACCTCCCCTCATCGCCCGTCGGGGTCAAGCTGCTGAAGAGCGCGGCCGATCTCCACGGGATCAAGGGGATGAGGCAGCTGACGAACACAGCCCCCTGCCAGATGGCGGCGTGGGCCCGCTACTACAAGGAGGATGGGGTGGTTGGCGCCTCGGCAGAGGGTGTGAAGTGCGTCTGGGGCTCGGCTTGCGCCGGTCTCATCAAGTCGCCGCAGAGGTTGAGCGAGGGGGACGTGGCCTGGCGGTACGCCAAGGACGCCGATGCAGGGAAGCACATCCAGGACAACATGGGCGTGCTGGGCGACGGAGGGAAGCTGTTCGACGCGATCGTGATGGCGCCGTTGGAGCACACTCCTGTCGAACCCGAAGTAGTCGTGATGTACGTAACGCCCGCCCAGGCCCTCAGGGTCATCATCGCATACGCGTTCTGGTCAGGAGAGGAAGTAAGGAGTGTTATCACCGGCCAATCCTCGCTCTGCTCCTCGATCGCCCACGCCTATCGCGAGAAGAACCTCTTCGTGGATCTACCATGCGTCGGAGATCGCACCTTCGGCCTGGTCCAGGAGCACGAGATGGTGATCGCCTTCCACGAGTCCCGCGCGGAGCAGATTGTGGACGGCCTTAGGGAGACCGAGGGCTTCTCGTCGCACCCCTTCAAGCCCTTCCTGCGGTGGCCGGTCATCTTCGCCCCGGACATGGAGCCGAGACGTACCGAGCTCGAGTGATTTCGGCCCGGGCCAGATGGCCCGGCTAGCTTTTAAGTAGGTGCAGGGCGTTTAACGCGGGGGAGAGCAAGTTGCCTCTGACAGAGCATATGAGACAGGCGGGCGTGACCCCGCGGCTGATGAAGGCCACCAAGAAGATCAAGTGTCCACGCTGCGGCCTCGAGTTCTCACTCTTTCAGTCCCGCGCAATCGCCTGCGTCGGGTGCAAGGATGCGGCGTTCAGCTGCGAGAAGGCGCGCTGCCTCAGATGCGACCTGGAGTTCCCCCTGAACGGGCCCATCGTCCCGACGGACATCGGCCAGAGGAACATGTCCCTCTACATGAACCACATCATCGACAACTACTACAAGAGCATCGGGAAGAAGCCTTCCAGATGATCGGTTCATTTCTTGCCGTACTTTGACCATATCTCATGGCGGTAGAGCGTCTTCCCTTCCTTCGAGTTGATGTTGAACAGGCAGAACGGGATCAGCTTGCCGTCCGGCGTGACGGTGTGGATGCAGCAGTTGCAGAGCCTTTCCGTCTCCACCGTCCAGGCGTCCTGGAAGGCCATCGTGCTGACCGTAAGGTAGCTGGTCTTGGCGCGCTCGATGAAGCTGCCCCAGCTGTTCTCGTCCGATGGCGTGTCCTCCATCTGCTCGTCGATGAAGCGCCAGAGGTCCGAGACCTCCTTCCTGGTCTTCTCCGCGATGTCCTTCGTGTTCTTGGGCGGTCCCATGGCGCGGTGCGTCAGCGGGAACAGTGAGCCGTCCTCCATCAGCACCGACATCGACTTCGCGTCGCAGTGGACGTTCGAACAGGAGGTCGGGATGAAGTTGTCCGCCCTCAGCTCCCCGCTCGTCTGCTTCTCGATGGTCTCGAGTAGATCGGGGATGGTGATGCGGTCCTTGTTCTCCGGGTCGATCGGGTAGCGGCCGAAGTAGCTCAAGGGCTGGAAGTGGATGCCCTTCACCGTCGGGACCCACTTCTTGGCGAATTGGATGACCTCGCCGACCCGGTCCTGATTGATGTTCGGCGAGACGACGCAGACCAGCGTTACTCCCATCCCGACCTGCTTGCAGTTCTCGAGCGCCTTCATCTTCGGCTCGAGGAGGTCGCGGCCGCACGTCTTCATGTAAATGTCCGAATGCAGGCCGTCGAAGGAGAAGTAGAGCGAGTCGACGCCGGCCTCTTTGATCGACCTCAGGTAGTCGATGTCCTCCCCGAGGCGGACGCCGTTGGTATTGAGCTCGACGTAATCGACGCCCATCTGCTTGCCCAGACGGACGATCTCCGGCAGGTCGTCGCGGATGGTAGGCTCTCCCCCGGATATCTGGATGCAGATCGGGTGAGGGACGTCGTCCACGACCGTCTGGTACATCCTCTTGATCTCGTCCATGCTGGGATGGAAGCGGTAGTGCTCGTTCGCGCTGGCGAAGCAGATCGGGCACTTGAGGTTGCAGGAGTTGGTGACCTCTAGGACGACGATGCAGCTGTGCTGCCGGTGATCGGGGCAGAGGCCGCATATTTGCGGGCAGTTGCCGCTTTCCTTCACCGCATACTTTGCCGGCCGGGAGAACTCCGCCTTGTAGCGATTGAGGTCCTTGTAGTCCTCGACCCCGGTCCAGATCAGGACCTTGAACTCCCCGTGCTCGGGGCAGGTCTTGATCAGGTACACCTTGTCGTCCTCCGCCACTTTGACGGCGGGCACGGTCTTGAGGCACTGCGGACAAAGGCTGTTGGTCTCCCCGATCTTCTCACTCATGTAGGCTCCCCCAGAATGGCCAGCGAACGGCGTTGGCTCCATTAAACCTTTCGCAGTGAGTCTGGACGAGGCGGAAGGTTCCCTGAGAGAGAAAAGAAGAAAATTATGAAGGAAGGCCGCGTGAGCGGCCTTGGAAACGTTTA
>JAJRAL010000143.1 GCA_028679935.1 Methanomassiliicoccales archaeon
GGCGGGGGCTCCGGTTCATTGGGATGGAGATATCCTTGGAGCAGGGAGGAAGCCGAGAGGGCGCTGCTTCGTACGCATACGACAGTCAACACGATCCGCTATCTGAGCAAGCACCCAGACCCGCCGGTCAAGGTCTTCTCTCTCAGCCGCGTCTTCAGGAAGGAGGCGATCGATTCGACGCACCTTCCAGAGTTCATGCAGATCGAGGGCATCCTGATGGAGAAGAACGCCAGCTTCGACATGCTGATCGGCGTGCTGAAGGAGTTCTACAGCAAGATGGGTTTCGACGAGATACGCGTCCGCCCAGGATACTTCCCCTACACCGAGCCGTCGCTCGAGGTCGAGGTCTTCTTCAACGGAAAGTGGATGGAGCTCGGCGGAGCGGGCGTATTCAGGCCGGAGGTCACAGCGCCGTACGGGATCAAGTATCCAGTGCTCGCCTGGGGGCAGGGGTTCGAGCGACTAGCGATGCTGCGCTGGAACCTGAAGGATATCCGAGAGCTATACGCCACGGACATGGACACGCTGAGGCAGAGCCCGATATTCTAGGCCTCTCCCCACTTCTTCGGCGGGTTCGCCTTCAACTCGTACTCCTTCGCCTTCTCGGCCATACCTGAGGCGGCGTACGCCTCGGACAGCGCGGAGTACCACTTGCTCTTGTCCTTCGCCTTGGCGATCGCGACGCCCTTGCTCAGGTACTTGAGCGCCTCCGCTGGCTCGTTGCACAGCAGGTGCGCCTTTCCGGCCAGGAAGTACGAACGGTCGAGGGAGTCGGGATCGAGCGAGGGATTCTGCAACACCTCGCCGATGCTCAGCAAGGCGTCCTTACCCTTTCCCATCCCGACGAGCGTATCGGCCCTCTCGAGGCAGACGGAGCATTGCTGCTGTCCCTCAGCCGCCGCCTGGTCGAACGCCTCGAGTGAATCGTCCAGCAGGCCCTGGTCACGGAGCAATCTGCCTCTGATCTCAAACCCAACCGCCCTCTCCGTCTGATCCGCGGACGAGACCATCTCATCGCATACGCTTGTGCAGTAATCGTGATCGCCAGCCGTGCGTGCAAGCTCGCCCTGAACGGCTCTGATCTTGCCCGCGTATCTGTCCGAGGGGGATTCGATCTTGGACACGGATTCGAGCAGGTCCTCACCACCTATCGCGAGTAGCGTCTGGGATTTCGAGGCGACGAGCATCTCCGCCTCCTTCGTCCGCCCTGCCTCGATCAAGTGGTGCAACCTCTCGGGATAGTCGCCCTCGGCGAGCCAGTAGTCAGCGGCACGGGAGTGATGCCTCCGCCTCTCGTCCCTCGCCGGCAGGGATTCGATCTCCTCGGCGAGCTCCGGCGGCATGTCCACCATCCCCCGCCGGTCCATCGGCAGGAAGAGCGCGCTGCTCTCCGGGAGCGCTTCGCGCCGGAACGGCTTGCGGAACACGCTCGCCCCGGCCATGATCTCCTTGTTCTCCGGCGAGAGCGAGGCGTAGAGATCCTTTCCCTTGCTCCTCCGGATGTCCAACAACGGTCCGAGGTCGATGCCCTCGCTCTCGGCGTACTGCAGGATCTTGTTCGACCTCGCCTCGCCCGTGGCGCTGAGGAAGTATACCTTCCTCTTGTTCCGTCCTCGCTTGATGTGAGCCAGCTTCTCCTCGACGTCGCCGCACTCCCTTAGCTTCTTCAGCTCGATCGCGGCATGCGCCCTGGAGATTCCGAGGCTACCGGCTATCCCGTCCTGGCTGACGTCGAACGGGACATCGAAGCTGTCCTTGTGCTTCTGGTACCGTCCAACGTAGAGGATGATCCGCTCCCCGACAGTCAACCCCGACATTGCCATCGAATCCCTACAGCGCCTATTTAACCAAAAGTAGCCCAGTGCTACATGTGATATAACCGGGGATGAGACAGCAACGTCTGGCTCATTGTTGGTCGACTAGTGGGGCAAAGCTTAACCGGAACGCCTTCCGTTGTGGGGGCATGCGCCTCCTCGTCTGCGCCCTGGACGACATCGCGAGCGTGAACATCCGCGACCGGCTCCTCGAGCTCTACCAATGGAGCGGTCAAGGCAGCTTCCGCGGCAACGAGGTGCGGACGAGGGGCCGAGACGTTCTGGTCACGATTCCGGGCCTGCACCTCTTCGCCGACGGGCTCGACAAGGAGGCGGCGGAGGCTCTTGGCATCGACGTCGAGAGGGTCGTCTTCCTGTCGAGGCACAAGGCGGCCTCAGGTATCCCGACTCTTACCGTGCACCCGATCGGCAATTACGGGAAGGCGGAATTCGGCGGCAAGGAGGGCGTCCTCGTTCCTTCGGACCCAGACGCGATGACCTGCTCGCTCCGGGCGCTGCAGAGGAACGGGCAGGGACTCGGATTCCAGATATCGTACGAGGTCACCCACCACGGCCCCCTGCTCAGCACCCCGACCATGTTCATCGAGATCGGCAGTGCCGAGGGGAACTGGGGGCACGTCGAGGCGGCGGAGGCAATCGCCCGCACGCTCATGGAGACTGAGGTCGTGTCGGCGCCGAGGGCGATCGGCGTTGGAGGAGGACACTACGCGCCGCGCTTCTCCGAGCTGATCATGACGAAGAAGGTCTCGTTCGGCCACATGATCCCCGGCTACTTCAGCGACAAGGCGAGCGATGAGGAGCTGATGGCCGCGATGCGCAAGGCCATCGACGCGACCGAAGGGGCGAGGTACGTCTACGTGCACAAGAAGTCGATGAGCCGCTCCAGGGCGACGCACATCAGGGAGCTGGCCGCCTCGCTCGGGGCGAAGGCGATCGACAGCGACGACCTCGAGGATCTCCCGCAGTGATCACTCGAGCTCCGTGCCGCATATCGGGCAGAGCTTCCAGTTGCCCATGACCGGCGAGCTGCAGTTGGGGCAGACCGAGCCGGACCGTTCCGGTCCGTCGTAGCTCTCGACCTCGCTAGCCAGCACCTTGCCCTTCAGCTCCTCGTCCTCAGCCTTCTGCGCTCGCGCCATCCTGCCGAAACTTCCGGTCGGGCGCAGCGCCGACTTGATCTCCTTGTTCCCGGAGGCGGCCTTGAATCCCGTTCCCGCCCTGGTCCTGTGTCGGAAGTCGCCCATCATGACCAGTCCGCCGGAGAGGGCGAAGACCGAGCCGAAGACCGAGACGAAGGCGGCCGAGCCGAACGACGCCCGGTCGACGGTCGAACTGAATATGTCGGAGTCGATGAAGAAGACCGTCAGTATCGTGCAGACGAGCCCCACCAACGCCGACATGAGGGCGGCCGGGGGCGAGAAGCGACGGAGGCGTTGGTTCCCTCTCTCCCCGAGCAGCTCCATCGCGGCGAGGACCGCGCAGACAATTCCGGCGAGCGGGATGACGTACGCGATCAGGAACTTGTAGTTCGGGCCATAGAAGCTCGAGAGGTAGTTGAAGAGGTCGTGGGCGTAGTATGTCTGCGTCAGCTGGCCCGTGACCGGGTCGAACAGCTCCACCCACGGCAGGATGAACGCGGTGGCGAGCAACGCCCCGCCGATGATGCAGAACAGGATGCCGATGATGACCCCAGGAGGGGTCTTTCGCTTCACCGCCCTTTCCCAGCTCGGCCCCTTCTGCTTCGCTGCTTTCCTAGACTCGTCCAAGTGCATCCCCTCTCGAAGCCCCGGCATCCCGGTGGGGCCGGACTAGTTAACGACGAGCGTCCCCTTGACCTTTTCGCCGCGAATGGCGCGTTCCAGCTCCTTGAGGTCCCTGCCTTGGACTATCACGAGCGGTATGTTCGCGCGCATCGCCGTCTCCGCGCCGAGACGGTCGAAGACGTCGGTAGGGCCGGCAGAGTGCAGGCCCTTGTTGACCACGTCGTAGAGCTCCTGGTGCGTGATCGTAGTCAATCTCCTCGCGTCGGGGTGCTTCTTCGGGTCGGCGGTGTACGCCGCATCGACCGAGGTCGCGTTGACGATCCTCTTCGCCCCGATCGCCTCCGCGACCATTGCCGCGACGGCGTCGGTCGTGTGCCCCGGGGTCGTTCCGCCCATCACCACGACCTTGCCGTCGGCGACCCCACCGGCCGCCTCCTCGACGGTCCGTGGCATCGTTTCGACCGCTCTGCTCCCGATGGCGAGCTGCAGCATCCTCGCGTTGAGGCGGGTCACTTCGATGCCGACCTCGTCGAGCTGGTCCCGGTTCGCCCCGAGTTCCCTCGACTGCGCGATGTAATACCTAGCGATCCTCCCGCCTCCGCAGACGAGCACTAGCGAGTACTCCGAGGAGAGCGAGCGCACGAGCGCGGCCAGCTGCCTCAGGAAGATGGCATCCTCATTACCCGGCACCAACACCGACCCACCCAGCGATACCACGACGCGGTCCATCGTCACACCAACAGATTTATAACTCCAATTCTTTAGGGACATAAAAACCATAGGTTGACTGGCAATGGCGAAGAAAATCGGCGAGACGCTCACCGACCGACAGAAGTACGACTTCAGGCGGTCGCTGGAGGAGGTGCGGAATCTGAAGGGGAGGGGTACAGAGCTCATCTCCCTTTACGTTCCGCCAGACAAGCAGATCTACGACGCGGCGGCCTACCTCAGGGGCGAGTACTCGCAGTCCTCGAACATCAAGTCGCAGGGCACGCGCAAGGCCGTCCAGGGCGCGATCCAGTCGATCCTCTCCAGACTGAAGTACTTCAAAGTGCCACCGGCGAACGGCGTCGTCTTCTTCGTCGGTGAGGTCGCGACCGTGGGCGACCTGACACGCATGGTCCAGTACACGCTCGAGCCGCCCGAGCCGATCACCACCTTCCTCTACCGCTGCGACTCCGAGTTCTTCCTCGAGCCGCTCACCGACATGCTCCTCGAGAAGAAGGCGTACGGCCTGATCGTGATCGACCGGAGCGAGGCGACGCTCGGCCTCCTGAGCGGCAAGAGGATCGCGGTCATCAGGAACATCCAGTCGCTGGTCCCAAGCAAGCATCGCATGGGTGGCCAGTCGGCCCAGAGGTTCGAGCGCCTGATCGAGATCGCCGCCCACGAGTTCTACAAGAAGATCGCCGACACAGCCACCGAGGCGTTCCTCAACCGGACCGACCTTCAGGGCATCCTCGTCGGGGGGCCGGGCGCGACGAAGAACTTCTTCGTGACCCAGGGGTACCTGCACCACGAGCTGCAGAAGAAGGTCCTGGACACCTTCGACACGGGTTACACGGACGAGTACGGCCTGAAGGAGCTGGTGGAGCGGGCGAAGGACAAGCTCGTCGATCTCGACTTGTCGAGGGAGAAGCGCCTCGTCTCCCGCCTGCTGGAGGAGATCAGGAAGCAGGACGGCGGGCTGGCGACGTACGGCGAGGACCAGGTCAGGCAGGTGCTGGGGATGGGGGCGGTCGATACCTTGCTCCTATCCGAGGGATTGAAGAAGAAGCGCTTCGCGATGGAGTGCGCCAACTGCGGCTGGAAGCAGCTCGTCACGGCGGACAAGAAGCCGGACCCGATCCGCTGCCCGGCATGCGGCGGCCTGACGGTCGTCGATGATGGGAAGGACTTGGTCGACGACTTCTACGACGAGGCGGAGAGGACCGGGGGAAAGATAGAGCTCATCTCGGCCGATTCGGAGGAGGGAGAGATGCTGCTGAAGGCATTCGGCGGCATCGCGGCGATCCTCCGCTACAAGGTGGCGACCTGATGGACCCATACCAGCCGTTCGAGATCGAGGTCCGGAGGCTCCTCTCCGACGCGCTTGGTGAGGTAGGGGCGACAGGTCACCTCGAGATGGAGCGGCCGGACCCGAACATCGGTGCCGATTTCGCATTTCCCTGTTTCCCGCTCGCCAAGCAGCTCCGCAAGGCGCCCGCGGTCATTGCGGAGGAGCTCGCATCGAAGTTCAAGCCCTCGCCTATGGTGGAGAGGGTCTTCGCCGAGAAGGGCTACCTGAATGTGCGCATCGACCAGAAGGAGTTGGTCGAGAGCACCCTGAAGGCGATCCTGGAACAGAAGCAGGACTACGGGAAGGGGGAGAGGAAGGGCGTCAAGGTCCTCCTTGAGCACACCTCCGTCAATCCGACCGGGCCAATCCACGTCGGAAGGGCGCGCAACCCCCTGATCGGGGATACCCTGGGCCGGTGCATGAAGGCGTGCGGCTACGACGTCTCGACCGAGTACCTGGTGAACGACGTCGGCAAGCAGGTAGTGCTGCTCACCTGGGGACTGGAGAACCTCCCTCCGTCGGAGGTCCCACCGCCGGAGAGGCAGAAGGACGACCATCAGCTCGTCGGCTACTACCAGAAGGCGAACCAGCGGCTCGAATCCGACCCGAAGGTGCAGGAGGAGATCGCCGAGATGCTCCGCCGTTTCGAGGCCGGGGACGAGGAGGTCATCGCACGGGTGAGGCGCACGACCGACCGCATGCTCTCCGGCATCAAGGAATCGCTATCGCGCATCAACATCTTCCTCGACACATACGTCTGGGAATCGCAATTCATCCTCAACGGCGAGGCGAGAGAGGTAGTCGAGCGGCTGAAGCGGACACCCTACTGCCACGAGGAGGACGGAGCGTTCTACCTCGACCTCTCGGAGTTCGGCATCCACGGCCGCGAGACGAAGTTCTTCTTCACCCGCAGCGACGGGACAACGCTATACACGACCAGGGACATGGCCTACCACCTGGACAAGTTCAAGCGGGCAGACC
>JAJRAL010000089.1 GCA_028679935.1 Methanomassiliicoccales archaeon
CAACGACGGCTGCCGGTTGAACAGGACGATGTCGCCGTCCTTCAGGTGCCGTTCGATGACGAAGCCCACGTCGACGGTCTCCGCTACGGTCTCGGCGTTCTTGTCCGTGACCTTGATCCTCCGTCCGTCCGGGCGGATGATGTAGTTGACACCGGGCAGGTAGTGGTCGCTCTTCGGGTTGACGCCGCGCTTCACCAGATCCTTCAGTATCGGAAGGTTGGACTTCGTAGCGAACACCGGGACGGTGAGCTCCCTCGCCGCCTCCTCCGGAACGCCGACCTCGTTGATCGACAGCCCCGGGTCGGGCGAGATGACGGTACGGGCGGAGAAGTTGACTCTCTTGCCGGACAGGTTCGAGCGGAACCTCCCCTCCTTGCCCTTCAGCCTCTGGACAAGCGTCTTCAGCGGGCGGCCCGAGCGGTGTCTCGCCGGCGGGATGCCCGAGGTCTGGTTGTCGAAGTAGGTGGTGACGTGGTATTGGAGCAGCTCCCACAGATCCTCGACGATCAGCTGCGGCGCACCCGCATCCCTGTTCTCGCGAAGCCTCTGGTTGATGCGCAGCACGTCGACGAGCTTGTGCGTCAGGTCGTCCTCCGACCTATCGCCGGATTCGAGCGTGATGCTCGGCCTGACGGTGACCGGCGGCACGGGCAGCGCGGTCAGAATCATCCATTCCGGCCTGCAGGCCGCGGGGTCGATGCCAAGCGGGATCAGGTCCTGGTCGGGGATCCTTTCCATGCGCTCCCTGACCTCCTTGGGCGTGAGCTTGTGGCCCTCCTCGCGGAAGGTCGTCGGCTTGTCCAGGGTGATCTTCATCTGGTCCGCGCCACAGTGCGGGCACGTCGGTCTCGAGGCGGCGTCCTTCGCCGTCTCCTTCGAGACGAGCCTGAGGTCCATCGTGTCGTGGCCCATCTCTTCCATCTGGTCCAGCTGCTCGCGATACTCGCGCGCCTGGTCCTCCGTCAGGAGCAGCCTTCCGCATACGCGGCAGGTCGACTGCAGGAGCTTCTTGATCTCCTTAACATAGCCGACGTGGATCACCGGCATGGCCAGGTCGATGTGGCCGAAGTGGCCCGGGCATTCGTCGACCTTGTGGCCGCAGGTCTTGCACCTCAGCCCCGGCTCGATGACGCCCAGGTGCGGATCCATCAGGCCCATGTCGATCGGGAAGCCATCGTCGTCGTACGTGTCCGCGGTGATGATCTTGGTGGCGGACATCCGGCGTATCTCGTCCGGCGAAAGGCAGGCGAACTTGATCGAGCCTATCCTCTTCGAAACGCCTCGCATCATCGCAAGTCCTCCAGTTGAAGGCGCATGGCCACGCCAAGCGACAGCAGTTCATCCAATAGCAGCTTGAACGCGTACGATGTCTGGATCAGATGCACGTTGGTGTTGTTGCCGCAGACCGGGCATTTCAGCGCACCTCTTCGGTCGAGGATGGCGATGTGCCCGCAGTTCGGGTTTCCGCAGACGTACTGGAACGTGCCGTCGGACTCGTCGAGGAGACGGTCCTTGATGACCATCGCCGCGCCGTGACCGATCAGACAGTCACGCTCCATCTCGCCGAACCTCAGCCCGCCCTGCCTCGACCTTCCCTCGGTCGGCTGGCGGGTGAGTATCTGAACCGGACCGCGCGAGCGGACGTGCATCTTGCCCGACACCATGTGGTGCAGCTTCTGGTAGTAGATGACGCCGATGAAGACGTCGGCCGCGATCATCTTGCCCTGCAGCCCGTCATACATGATCTCCTTGCCAGAGTGCATGAAGCCGTTCTTGATGAGCTCCTCGCGGATCGCTTCCTCCCTCTCTCCCGAGAAGGGAGTGCCATCGACGTGGCGGGACTCCATCGAGCCGACTTTGCCCCCGATCATCTCGAGAACGTGGGCTACGGTCATACGCGACGGGATTGCATGGGGGTTGATGACCAGGTCCGGCACGACCCCGTCCGCGGTGAACGGCATATCTTCTTGCGGCACGATCAGGCCGACGACGCCCTTCTGCCCGTGCCTGGAGGCGAACTTGTCGCCCAGCTCGGGGATGCGCTCGTCCCTGACCTTGACCTTGACGAGCCTGGAGCCGTTCTCCGACTCGGTCAGCATGACGCTGTCGACGTAGCCCGTCTCGCCTGGCCTGCAGGTGATCGACGTCTCCCTCCGCTTCTGCGGCGTGAGGAAGTCCGTCTCCTCTTCAAGGAACCTCGGTGGCGAGGTCTTACCAATCAGGACGTCCCCTCCTCCGACGGCCGTCTCCGGCGAGATCAATCCGTCCTCACCGAGACTTCCGTACGAGAGGTCCGCCCTCGCTCCCCTAACATCGGGCGAGGGGATCTCGAAGTGGTCCTCCTGCCCTCCGGGGTAGCGGCGCTCCTCGGCGCGGTACGTCCTCATGAAGGTGCTTCGCCCGAGGCCGCGGTCCACCGAGGCCTTGTTCAGGATCAATGCATCTTCCATGTTGTACCCGTGGAAGGAGAGAACGGCGACGACGAAGTTCTGCCCAGCGGGGCGCTCGTTGAACGCGACGAACTTCATGATGCCGGTCTGCACCATCGGCTTCTGCGGGTAGTGCAGCAGGTGGCCGCGGGTGTCTGGCCGGCGGCGGTAGTTCGAGGAGCTCAGGCCGAGCGACTGCTTGGCCATTCCGGAGCCCATCGTGACACGCGGGGACGAGTTGTGCTCCGGATACGGAACGAGGCCGGAGCAGCATCCGAGGATGACCATCGCGTCGACCTCCATGTGCGTGTGCTCAGGCGTCAGGAGCAGCGGGGTCTCGAGCTGCCCGCCGCAGTGCTTGCAGCGCAGGACCGCTCCTTCCTCCGATCCGCCCGGGTTCATCCAGTCGACGTCCGTCTGAGACAGGGCGAAGCCGCAGGTCGGGCAGCGATCCGGGACCTCGAAGGGCTCGACCGCGATGTACGTGTCCTCCTCTTCCTCGGCGTCGATCCACTCGATGACGCCCTCGCGGATGAGGTCGGACCAGTGCGACCTGCCCTCGCGCACGTCCTCCATGTGCTTGCGCGTCAGGACCGTCTTCCCGTCCTTCAGGACGACGAGCGGCCTTCTCAATCGGCCCTCGTCGCAGTTGATTATGATCTCGTCCATCTCGCCGTCGTAGCGGACGTTGATTTCGTGCGAGAGGAGCCCGATTCGCCTCCTCTGACGCACCTCGTTGACGAGTTCGATGGCGTTGTCGCAGACCCCCTTCAGGTCTCCGTTGACGTAGACCCTGGTGCCGGTCGCGGGGCCCTTGACCTCCTTAAGGCCGAGGTCCTTGAGCATGAATGCGACGTCCTCCTCGCGGAATCCTTCTGAGACATCGATGATCAGCGCTGCGTTCTTGACCAGTCCGCAGTTCTGACCCTCTGGCGTCTCGTTCGGGCAGAGGCGGCCCCACTGCGTCGGATGCAGGTCACGAGCCTCGAAGTGCGGCTGCGAGCGAGTGAGCGAAGAGGTCACGCGCCTCAGGTGAGAGAGCGTCGACATGTTCGACGTTCTGTCGAGAAGCTGCGAGACGCCCGCCCTTCCGCCGACCCAGTTGCCCGTCGCGAGCGCGTGAAGCAGGCGGTGAGTGAGCAGGTCCGGCCTGATGGCCGATGCGATGCGCAGGTCCTTCTTCCGGGCGTACGAGCGTTCCAGCTGGTACTTCAGGTCCTTCATCAGGTTGGTGTACGCGACGCGGAACAGGTCCTCCATCAAATCGCCGGCGAGCTTCAGGCGCTTGTTGGCGTAGTGGTCCTTGTCGTCCTCCTTCCTCTCGCCGAGCGAGAGCTCGAGGACCGACCTCGCGATACGACCGAGGAAGATCGATTTCTTCATCCTGTCTTCTTTCGTGTCGCCCAGATGGGGCAGGAGGGAGCGGTCGATGATCGACTCGACCTTCTTGACCCGGTACTCCTTCGCCTGGCCGGTGGCGAACTTCCTCTCTAGGTAGAGGATCGCGTCGTCGGTGGTGAAGATGCCGTTGGGCGGGAATAGCTTCTTGTCCTGGCATTCCTCGATGTTGGCGTATACGATGTTCGCCATCTCGTCCTTCGAGACGATGGCGTTGTAGATCTCCTCGTCGCTCTCCATCCCGAGAGCCTTCATCAGCGCGATGAGCGGGATCTGCCCCGACGCGGCGGGGACGGTGACCATGAGCATTCCGTCGCGCTTCTTCTCGACGAGCGTCAGGGCGCGGTGCCCCTCCTTCTGCGAGAACACCTTCGCGACCTCGAGCTTCGTGCCGTAGCGCTCGTTGAACTCGACCATGACCCGGTTGGGCGCGAGGTCCTCGAGCGTGATCAGGACGCGCTCCGTGCCGCCGACGATGAAGTACCCGCCTGGATCGGTCGGGTCCTCTCCTGCTGCGATCAGTTTCTGCCGGTACTCCTCCTCGGTCAGCTCGCGCTCCTCCTCCATGTTCTCCTTGTGGAGGGTGCAGCGCTTCGACTTGACCATCACCGGTAGGTCTCCTACGTGGACCCTCTCTGGCTCCTTCTCTATGCCGTCCTCGACGACGGTGAAGTCGATGTGGACCGGGGCGAGGTAATTGAGATTCCTCAGCCTGGCCTCCATCGGCGTTAGCGAATGAACGTAACCGTTCGCCTCCCGGATCTCGGGAAGCTTGATGTGGACGGTCGGGCGAGCCTGCGGGTCGGTCAGGCCGGTCTTCTCGTCCTTCTTCCTGCCGACGCGGATCTCGACGATCCGGCCGTCGGTCTTGTCTGGATCGAGACGGATTATGCCGCGGTCGATGTCCTCGGCCGAGACACGTAGATTGTCAACGATCTTCTGCATCCGGCTGTTCGGATTGTCCATGGTGGACAGGAAGTCGTTGAAGCTGGCGATGTGGTGGTTAACGATGCTTCTCTCTTTGAAATAGAGTTCGACTAGATCACGCAAGAGTTTCACCCTCTGACGACGAGACGGTAGGCGATGGCCACTTCGGAGGTCACGGACCTCCTGACTATCTTCACGACCCTTCCCTCCTTGATCGGGCCGTACTTATCCTCGAGCAATCGAATGCATGGGTCGCTGCGTCGGATCTTCGGCAACTGGTCCTTGTCGATTTTCAGCAACGCAAGCACCGCCTTTGCCTCCTCATCGGAAAGGAGGTAGTGGGCCGGCACAAGCTCATGATTGAACACGTTGAACTGCACACCCTCGCTCAGAACGATCACCTCGCCCCTATAGACGAACCGCGGACAACACTGCCATCTGCTCTAAGTACTGGTCTTATAAAACGATATCGCTGCTCTCTGTTCGGGTTTCTGTTCTGCATTGTCCACTCCTCACTTCCAAGCGGGCCCGCGGGGATTTTCGCCCCGTCGGCGCTAACCGACGGTCTTTCGAACCCCGGACCATCTGGTTAAAAGCCAGGTGCTCTTTCTAGGGAGATCCGTCTCCGAACCTCCTACCTAGCTGAGCTACGGGCCCATTGGCAAGTAAGTCTCCGGCGATGCGGGTGTCCGAGAAACGAGTGCCGTTATTTAAAGATTGTGCGACAACCTCGGGCCACGGACTGATGGCCGGCCGAGGCTCACCGTTTCGCGCTCTTCTTGTGCCCCTCGTTCTTCACGAACCAGTCCTTCGCCTTCGCCATCGTCCAGCCCTTGTCGCGGGCGAAGAGGAAGCTCACGACCTGCGTTCCAGTCGCGCATTTTCCGCCCTTGTAATTCCCTTTGGGGCAGGCGACGACCGCCTTGATGCCCTTGGCCTCGTCGATCGCGATCGTGCGCATCGACCCCTTCTCGTAGTCGTCTAGGTTCCCGTGTCCGCTCCGGATGTAGTCCTCGGTCTCTTCCCACGGCATCGAGTTCACCTGCCAAGCGCCTTCGAGCTTCTCGTATATCATACTAGGCAAGAGAGCGCGGTTCGCCGCTCACGTATAAATAGACGAAGCATAATCCCTGCCTCCGGCGAACATATGGAAAAGGAAAGAGCTTGCAGTTCATGCGGTGTCAGATTGGTCGGGAAGAAGACGACCTCCTTCCCCTGTCCACAGTGCGGCGAGACGGAGATCGGACGCTGCCCCAACTGCCGCGACCAGGGCGTCAAGTACGTCTGCGCCAAGTGCGGCTTCACCGGACCTTAGGGTGGTTCTCGTGGGGACCGTTGCGGTTACGTATCAGCTCCTGCCCGAGGACACCTCCTTCGACATGGAGGGACTAAAGGCGAGGATCACGAGCTACATGCCCGGGGGTGTCCAGGTGGCAAAGGCGACGGTCAAGCCGTTCGCGTTCGGACTCAAGGCGCTCGAGATCGTCTGCACTATGAAGGACACGTCCAATCTCATCGAGGTGCTCGAGGAGAAGCTCCGTTCCATCGAAGGCATCCAGGGCGTCGAGAATACTGGAATGACGCTAGTCTGAGCCCATTCCCCGCCTAGGTGGGCGGCGGCTTCACATACCCCAGCTTCATCATGGTTTCGACCTGGGTCCGCGTCCGCTTGATGATGCCCACGGTCTTTTCGAACAGTTCCTCTTTGCTCATCTTGAGGCGGGCGACCCCCTGCTCAATCGCTTTCATCCCGAGCGCGGTCGCCTCCCTCGGGAAGGCACCCCAGTCCGCCATAGTCGGTACGATGTAGTTCTCGCTCATGCCCTTGTCCTCGGCGGTCTTGGCGAGCTCCATCGCGGCGGCGATGCACATCTCGTCGGTGATCTTCGTCGCCCTGACATCCAGAGCCCCGCGGAAGACCGCAGGGAAGACGAGCGAGTTGTTGATCTGGTTCGGGAAGTCCGAGCGGCCGGTGGCGACAATCCTCGCGCCGGCCTCCTTCGCCTCCCAGGGCCATATCTCAGGGACGGGGTTCGCGCTGGCGAACACGATCGCCTCCGAGGCCATCGATCTGACCATGTCCTCCGTGACGACGCCGGGACCGGGCCTCGATGCGGCGAGCAACACGTCCGCTCCCTTGACCGCCTGGACATTGCCGCCTATCCGGCCTTCGGCGTTCGAGCGCAGCGCCATGTCCCACTTCTCCGGGAACTTCGTCTGAAGGTCCTTTCTGCCAGGGTGCAGGATTCCCTTGCTGTCCGTCATCACGATATGCTTGACGTCGACGCCTGCCGCCGTTAGCACCCGCGCGATCGCGATGTTCGCCGCGCCCGCGCCCATCATCGCCACCTGCACCTCGTTCATCTTCTTGCCGACGAGCTTCAGGGCGTTGATGACGCCCGCCGTGACGATCGTCGCGGTGCCCTGCTGATCGTCATGCCAGACCGGGATCGTCGCTTCCTTCCTCAGGCGATCTAGAACGGTGAAGCATTTCGGCTCCGAGATGTCCTCGAGGTTGATGCCGCCGAACGAGGGAGTGATCCACTTGCAGACATTGATGATGTCATCGACGTTCTTCGTGTCGAGACAGATCGGGAACGCGTCCACGCCCCCGAGGTACTTGAAGATCAGCGCCTTGCCCTCCATCACCGGAAGGCCGGCGAGCGGACCGATGTCTCCGAGACCGAGGACCCTCGTGCCGTCGCTCACGACCGCAACGGAGTTCCAGCGGTTCGTCAGGGCGAA
>JAJRAL010000013.1 GCA_028679935.1 Methanomassiliicoccales archaeon
GTGTATCACGGCCCGTTAGAGCGGCCCTCTATCCCCCATCCCGACCTAAAAGGTTTCTGGTGGATTGCCGACGATGCGATTCAGCTTAAGCCAGATGCCACCCGAGGCAGGGTTTATAGCCAGTGAGGGGGTTTCGCAGGACATATGAGTCTAAGAGCGGAGACCGTCGAGAAGATAACCGGCATCGTCGGAAAGGAAGGTTGCTCCACCGCTCCCGCGGACCTCTACACCTACGGGTTCGACTCATCGATCCATCATCAGAATCCAGACATCGTGGTCAGGCCGACGAGCACCGAGCAGGTCTCGCTTCTTCTCCACTTGGCGAACGATGAACGAATTCCGGTCGTGCCGAGAGGGGCGGGGACCGGCCTTTGCGGCGGTGCGGTGCCGATCCAGGGCGGCATCGTGCTCGATTTGTGCCGCATGAACAAGATACTAGAGGTGAGGGTGGAGGACCTTCTCTGCGTCTGCGAGGCCGGGGTCGTCTTCGACCGACTGGCAGAGGAGCTAGCGAAGCACAAGTTCTCTATTCCAACTGCGCCAGGCAGCTCGGAGGCTTGCACCATCGGAGGGATGGTCGCGACCAACGCCTCGGGGATGAGGGCGATCAAGTACGGCGCGATGCGCGACTATGTCCTCGGACTGGAGGTCGTCCTGGCTGGCGGCGAGGTGATCCAGGTTGGGGGCAGGACGCTCAAGAACTCCTCCGGGTACCAGCTAGAGAGGCTGTTCGTCGGCAGCGAGGGGACGCTAGGAGTGATCACGAAGGCAACGTTGCGCATCGCTCCGAAAGCGAAGAAGTCGGCGATGATCGTTGCGGCTTTCCCGACTCTCGAGCTCGCTGGTAAGTGCGTCTCGCGCATAATCGCAAAGCCCATCATACCATCCGCGATCGAGCTGATGGACTCGACCTGTATCCGGGCGGTGAACAAGACGGTCAAGGCGGGATTCCCCGACGTCGAGGCGCTGTGCATGATCGAGGTGGACGGCGAACCGGAGTCGGTGGAGAAGGAGGCGGCCGCGGTGCGTTTGGTCTGCCAAGAGGTCGGTGCGACGAGCGTCGAGTTCTCAGCCGACCCGGCGCAGATGGCCAAATGGACCTACGGACGGAAGAGCATCATGTCCTCCCTCAGCCGCTACGGCGAGGGCTGGGTCTCCGTCTCGCTGGCTGACGACATGGCGGTACCGATCTCGAAGATCCCCGACGCGGTCGTCGCCATCCACAAGATTGCGGACAGCAACGGCATAGTGATCGGGACGTACGGGCATGCGGCCGACGGCAATTTGCACACGAAGATGCTCCTCGATCCGACCTCGGCGGACTACTGGCAAAGGGCGGAGAAAGCCGTCGGTGAGGTCTACGCGACGGTGATGGGTCTAGGGGGAACCGTGACAGGCGAGCACGGCGTGGGCATCTCCAAGGCGCCCTACATGCAGGACGAGAGGTCGACCTCCATCCATGCCATGCTCGCGGTGAAGAGGGCCCTCGACCCGAACAACATCCTCAACCCCGGCAAGGTCGCCCAATGGCAGGGAAGCATTCTCACTCGGTTGCGCTACCCATGCGACAAGTACCAGAAGTGATCAGAACTGGATGAAGCCCCAGGCGATAGCCAATAGGACGATCGAGGCGGCGAGCGCGGCTCCGTAGATTATCTTGTTCCAGTAGAGCACCTTCGAACCGTCCAGTGGCGGGATCGGCAACAGGTTGAACAGCGCTAGGAAGATGTTGACGCTCGCCACGATGCTCAGCACGCCCCAGGCGATCGAGCCGACCGGGAAGAGGTAGCTGGCGAAGAGAGTCGTTCCTCCGATCACGAGGTTGATCCCGGGCCCAGCGATGCTCACCAGCCCGTTCTGCTTCGGCGTGAGCCGTCCCTGGATATAGACCGCGCCCGGCGCGGCGAACACGAAACCGAACAACGAGAAGACTACTGCCAGCATCAGCCCGAGCGGGAATACCCTGAACTCTGCCCAAGCGCCGTAACGCTGGGCGACGAACTTGTGCATCAATTCGTGCAGCAGGAAACCTGTCGAGACCGCCACCAAGGAGATGACGAACGCGAACCAGAGCGGCGATGCCGGGATGACCACCGTGAAAGCGAAAGTCAGCACCGCGACCGCGATGCCGATGTGCATGACCTCCTGCCGCCCGAAGTGGATCTTGCCGAAACCGGCGGGCACGTAGAGGTTGCCGTATTCGTCGTACATCTTCCGAAGGCCTTCGTCGCGCATTGCGGAGGCCCGTATAAAGCCTTATCCTCGGCGAATCGGAAAAGCCAGATGGGTCGGGGTGTTCCAGCATAGGTTGAAGTACGCCTTCACGCAATGTGAGGCGGTTCATGTCAGAAAGGGATTCCAGGCACGGCAAGGTGACGATGCGCTGGTGCGATCACTGCGCCACGCTGCTCCTCTCGGGCCCATGCTCTAGGTGCGGCTCCGTAGGGAGGGAGTTCGAGGTTTCCAAGCCGGGCGACATCAGGCCGGCGCTGAGCGGCGGCTTCCAGACGCTTCGAGACGAGGTCGAGGCGCACTTCGGCTGCGGCGAGGCGGTTAACGGGCTGATGGTGTTCTTCAACAAGATCGCCGGGGAGGATCGGGTCGACGAGGTCGTCATCGGAGGAAGGGTGATCGGGGCGCTGAGGTTCGACGTCCTGCTCCAGAAGATCCGCCTGGACCTGAACATCGAAGGAGCGCTCCTCCTGTTCGAGAAGGCGAAGAAGGGAGTCGTCAAACTCGCCCAGTTGTCCGGGCATCTCCAGGGGAAGAGCGTTCCGGGGAGTGAGATCAAAGCGATCGAAGGCGAGTTCTCGGCCGGGGACCCGCTGATAGCCCTGACGGGCAACTTGGTCTGCGCGGCGAGCGCGAGGACGTCCTCAAGGGAGGCGAGGATGGCGGATAAGGCCATCCGCATCCGAGGCGCAGGCAACGCCGACGGGGCCTGGGAGGCGGGCAAGAGCGATGAGCGCGTCTTCGTGGAGGCGAACGCCGACCACCTGGCCAAGCTCGAATCGAAGGGTGTCAGCGACATCAAGTCGTTCGCGAAGCAGGGCAGGGCGCCCCTGACCGTCTCGTTCAGCGGAGGGAAGGACTCGCTCGCAGCCTACGCCCTGGCCAAGAAGGCGATGAAGGAGGTCACGCTGATATTCGTCAACACCGGCCTGGAGTTCCCAGAGACCGTGGAGTATGTCAGGCGGTTCGCGGGAAAGCACGGCGACAAGCTGATGGTAGCCGACGCCGGAAACGCGTTCTGGGAGAACGTGGAGACGTTCGGTCCGCCGGCGAAGGACTTCCGCTGGTGCTGCAAGGTCTGCAAGCTCGCTCCGCTGACCGACCTGATCGAGCGCACGTATCCAGAGGGCACGACGACGGTCGA
>JAJRAL010000036.1 GCA_028679935.1 Methanomassiliicoccales archaeon
CTCCTCAGCTCGGTGACGATCCCGCGGTACTCTGGAAGCACCTTCGTCTCGACGAACTCGTCAACATCCATCGCTTCGGATATCCGCACTCCCTGTACATCTTGGATTCGGACCGTCGCGAGAACCGGACCTGGACAATGGCCGCGTCGGACGCGTGTCAACCATCCTGGGCTGTCTGGGTCCGCCGATCACTCCTTGGGGACCTCGGCCGGTTTCCAGCTCGGCTTCCTGAGCTTCAGGAAGATCAGGGGCGGGACCGCAAGCAGGGCCGTTCCGGCCAGGATCGTCAACACGTATGCCAGCGGACCGCTCGAGAAGATGCCGCTCGGGGGCATGATGCCGGCGATGAAGCACAGGACGATACCAACGAGCCCGGCGCCTCCGACGATCCAGACCCCAATCATTCCGCCAGGGATCCTGTATGACCTCGGCGTGTCAGGCTGGCTATAACGCAGCTTGATGAGCGACGCGAATATCAGGAAGTACACGACGCAGAGCAGCTCGACCGTGATGGCGGAGAGCAGCCAGTACGCCTGATTGACTGACGGTAGGAAGACGTAGAGCAGGGAGATGGCGGTTCCGATCAACGCCTGAACGACTAGAACGCCCATCGGACTGCCCTTCTTGTTCGTCTTGTTGAACATCGGCGGCATGTTGCCTTCCTTCGCGACGATACCGAGACCGAGCGCCGGGCCGATGAGCCAGGCGGCGAGCAAGACGATGCCTCCCAGCGTAATGAGTATCGCCATCGGCGCGACCAACCACGAGAGGTTGTATGCCGCGAAGAAGTACTGCAGCGCCTGCATGACGCCCGAAGCGAGGTTGAGCTGATCGGGCGGAATGACGAACGCAATGGCGAGAGTTCCGAGGATCGTGATGATGAGTATGATGATGGCGGAGAAGAACATCGCTCGCGGGAAGGTCTTCTGCGGATTCTTCACCTCGAGCGCGTGGAATCCCGCCATCTCCATGCCTGCGAAAAGCAGGATGACGGTCGCGAAGAACGGGAACGTTTCCCCATTAATCTGAGGAATCAGCTGATCGAAAGAGAACGGCGGGATAGCGAGGGTGTTCCCTCCCGCAAGCCAGGCCACGCCGAAGCCGATGATCAAGACGGCGGGGATTATGCTCCCGATGATTACACCGATGTTGGTGAACTTCGACGTCACCCCTTCACCCATGAATGCGATGAAGGTCGTGCCCCAGAACGCCACCATCATCACGCTGAACATGTAGATGCTGTTGTTCGCCAGGTCCGGGGTTATGGCGAAGGCGAGGGTCGATGCGACGAAAGCGAGCACGGTCGGGAACCAGACGAGGTTGTTCGACCATTCACAGAACACGGCGGTGAAGCCGCCTTTCTCTCCGAACGCCTCTTTGCACCAAGCGTACACTCCTCCGCCCTTCGGCCAGCCGGTGGCGAGCTCGGCGCCCGCGAGGGAGATCGGGATGAGGAAGAGGAGCGTTCCAATCAGGTACCAGCCGACGCTCGACCAGCCGTACATGGCCATCGACGGGAAGTTGCGTATGCTCAGCACCGCGGCCACATTGATCATGGCCAGCGAGAAAATCCCGAGTATCTTCTTCTTGTTCTCGTCCATCATCTTCCCTCCTGAGCTTGTTGCCTCCTATCACTTCAATCCGTAGAGGACGTACTCTCCATCCTCGACCTCCACTCCGTGGATGTCGTGCCCGAAACCAGGGAAGTGGTGGTCGAACGCCTCGAGAGCGCGGAGATACGAAAGGAAGGGAGAGCTGTCCTCGCCGAAGTTCTCACCCGGAGCGAGGAGCGGAATGCCGGGCGGATACGGCACCACACCGGTAGCCACTCCTCTTCCGGCAAGCTTATCGAGCGGGATGTGGGCGACCTCATTGTGCACCAGCTTGATGTACGCCTCTCTCGGAGTCATGTCCGGTTCGGGGAGCTGCGAGAACGCCTTGTCCAACCATTCGGTCGTCCTCAACTTGCCCATCTCCCTGAACATCTGGTCGCAGAGGTCCTTGAGCCCCATGCCCTGGTACCTCTTCGGATTGGCATTGACTAGGCTGGGCAGGACCATCGCCAGGGGCGCGTTGTTGTCGTACTCGCGCTTGAAGCTGAGGAGCGCGTTGACGAGCGTACCCCACTTCCCCTTTGTTATGCCTATCGAGAAGAGGAAAAGGATAGTGAAGTCGGTCGTCTTCTCCGGGACGACCCCTACCTGGCAGAGATAAGCGGTCAGGACGGAAGCGGGTATCCCGCTCTTTTCCAGCCTCCCCTTCCTCGACATCCCGGGCGTCACGACGGATACCTTGATCGGGTCGAGCATGCAGTAGTCATCCTCAAGCCCCTTGAACCCGTGCCAGTCGTCCTTCGGGTGCAGCACCCAGCACTCTGGGTCGGTGACGAGGAGGTCGTCCGGCGCCTCGTGGAACGGCAGCCTGTCGCCGCTGTTGGGCTCCATCACGGAATCGGCCTGCCAGGTATTGAAGAACCAATCCTTCTGGGCTGCGTACTCGGACCTGATCCTGTCGACCATCTTGCGGAACGCCACCGCCTCCTGGATCGACTCGGTCGTCAGGGCAAGGCCTCCCGCGCCGTCCATCATCGCGGCGCTGATCTCGTTGCTGGCGATGATCGAATAGAGCGGCGAGGTGGAGGAGTGCATCATGAACGCCTCGTTGAACCTCCCGTGCTCGATCGGCATCTCGCCATCGCGGATGTGGATGAACGACGCCTGGGAGAGCGCTGCAAGGAGCTTGTGGGTCGAGTGCGTCGCGAAGACCGTCGGTCCCTTCCATCCGTTCGGATCGCCATACATCGCGTAGCGATCCTTGTAGATCGGGTTGAATCGCGCGTAGGCGTACCACGCCTCGTCGAAATGGACCCGCGGCACGGTGTCCCCGAGCTTCTTCAGAACGGTCTTGACATTGTACGTGAGGCCGTCGTAGGTGGAGTTGGTGATGACCGCGTGGACGGGCTTCTTGTTCTTCGCTTTGGCAGCGAGCTTGTTCTTGCGGATATCCTCGGCGATCGCCTCCTTGCCTAGGTCCTTGGAGTGGATCGGTCCGATGATGCCGAGGTAGTTGCGCGTCGGGACCAGGAATACCGGTCTGCATCCGGTCAGGGTCATGCCGTGCTCGAGGGACTTGTGGCAGTTGCGATCGACCAGGGCGATCTCGTCGTGCGCCACGCACGCCATGAAGATTATCCTGTTCGAGGTGGAGGTGCCGTTGGTGACGGTGTAGCTCCGATGCGCTCCGAACACCCGAGCCGC
>JAJRAL010000129.1 GCA_028679935.1 Methanomassiliicoccales archaeon
GTGGAGGGCATCGGCGGCAGGCTCGGTCGTTCCTACGGCGACATACCGGGGGTCCGGTACAAGGTCATCCAGGTGAATAGCGTTTCTCTCAACGAGCTCGTGAGAGGCAGGAAGGAGAAGCCGGTGAGGTGAAGGAAATGGTCGACGAACAGACAGCACCAGTCGAGGCCGCACCGCAGCCGGATCCGGTCCAGCCTGATAACGAATTCCTTATGTTTGGCAAGTATGGGGTGTCGGACGTCGTCGTCAAGGACGGCGGGCGGGCCAAGTACATCAGCCTCAAGAGCACGGGCATACCCCACTCGGATGGCAGGCACGCCACCCGCAGGTTCGGGAAGGCCAAGCTCAACATCGTCGAGCGCCTGATCAACAACATGATGCGGACCGAGGTCTACACCGGCAAGAAGCTGAAGGCCTACCGGACGACCCAGAAGGCGTTCGACATCATCGCCCAGAAGACGAAGAAGAACCCGGTCCAGGTGCTGGTGGAGGCACTGGAGAACGCCGCCCCCAGGGAAGAGGTCACCAGGCTTCAGTTCGGAGGCATTTCCGTCCCGAAGGCCGTGGATGTCGCCCCGTCCCGCAGGCTGGACATCGCGCTTCGCAACATCACCAAGGGCGCAATCGAGTCAAGCTTCAAGAACACAAAGGCGATCCAGGACTGCCTGGCAGACGAACTGATCCTGGCCTCCAAGAACGACATGAACTCCTATGCGGTGTCGAAGAAGGAAGAGGTTGAGAGGGTCGCGTCGTCCGCAAGGTGAGGCGGCAGGTCAAGATCACCACGATTTCGAATCAATAGGGTGGAACCATGGGACGTAAAGAAGACAATATTCGTAAGGCGCAAGCCATCATGACCGATCCGAACCGGATCAGGAACATCGGGACGGCGGCGCACATCGATCACGGCAAGACGACGCTGTCGGACAACCTGATCGCCGGCGCAGGCATGATGTCGGAGGACCTCGCCGGAAAGCAGCTCATGCTCGACTACGACGAGCAGGAGCAGGCGAGAGGTATCACCATCAACGCGGCCAACGCCTCGATGGTGCATACGTTCGAGGGAAAGGAGTACCTCATCAACCTAATCGACACGCCGGGCCACGTGGACTTCGGCGGGGACGTCACCAGGGCCATGAGGGCGCTGGACGGCGTCATTATCCTGGTCTGTGCGGTCGAGGGCATCATGCCCCAGACCGAGACGGTCATTCGGCAGGCGCTCAAGGAGCGCGTCCGGCCGGTCCTCTTCATCAACAAGGTCGACCGCCTCATCAACGAGCTCAAGGTCACCCCGGAGCAGATGATGCAGCGCTTCACGCAGATCATCACCGAGGTCAACCGCAGGATATCCACTCAGATGCCCGAGCCCCTCAATAAGGAGTGGCAGGTCAGCGTGCAGGATGGGACCGTCGCCCTCGGAAGCGCGTTCCATAACTGGGCCGTCTCCGCGCCCTACATGAAGAAGAGCAACGTGTCCATGAAGGACGTCTACGAGCACTGCAAGAACAACGACCAGAAGTCCCTGGCGAAGAAGTCGCCGGTGCACGAGGTCCTGCTCGACATGGCCATCAAGCACATCCCCAATCCCTACGAGGCGCAGAAGATACGTATCCCGATCATCTGGAAGGGCGATCCGGAAAGCGTAGTCGGCAAGGCCATGCTCACCTGCGACCGCACCGGGCCGACGATGTTCATGGTCACCAAGATCATCATGGACCCGCATGCTGGCGAGGTCGCGGTGGGTCGGCTCTTCTCAGGCAAGCTCACCAAGGGCATGGAGATGTACATCAACGGCGTCGGGCAATCGAACCGCGTGCAGATAGTCGCTCTCTCGGTGGGAGCGGACCGCATTCCGGTCGAGGAGATGGACTCCGGCAACATAGTCGCCGTCTCCGGGCTCAAGGACGCCATGGCTGGGAGCACCGTCTCCACCATCAAGGAGATCGAGCCCTTCGAGAAGATCGTCCACTATTCTGAGCCTGTCGTCACGGTCGCCATCGAGGCGAAGCATATGAAGGACCTGCCCAAGCTGGTCGAGGTCCTGAGGACCGTCGCGAAGGCTGACCCGTCGCTGCAGGTGCAGATCAACCAGGAGACGGGCGAGAACCTGCTCTCTGGAATGGGGGAGCTGCACCTCGAGATCACCATCTACCGCATAGTGAACGATCACAAGGTCGAGATCAAGACCTCGCCGCCGATCGTCGTCTACCGCGAGTGCGTCGCCCAGATGGGAGGCCCGTTCGAGGGCAAGTCCCCGAACAAGCATAACAAGTTCTACGTCGAGGTGCTGCCGCTTGAGCAGGCCGTCTACGACGCGATCAAGGCGGGCGACATCCGGACCGAGGGCAAGATCAAGGACCCCAAGGCGCTCCAGAAGCAGCTGATGGACCTCGGGATGGAGAAGGAGGAAGCGAAAGGCATTGTGGCGTTCCACGGCACCTGCGTCCTGATCGACGTCACCAAGGGCATCCAGTATCTTAACGAGACGATGGAGCTCTGTAAGCAGGCCTTCGACGAGGCCATGAACCTCGGCCCCCTGGCCCAGGAGAAGGTCATGGGCCTGAAGATAAGGCTCGTCGATGCAAAGCTGCACGAGGACGGCGTCCACCGCGGACCCGCCCAGGTCATCCCGGCCATGAGATCGGCGATCTACGGGGCGATGTGCCTTGCAGGGCGCGTTCTCATGGAACCGATCCAGAAGGTATTCATGAACGTCCCCCAGGACCTGATGGGTGACGCGGTCCGCGAGGTACAATCCCGCCGCGGCGTCATCGAGGATATCAACCAGGAGGGCGAGGCGGCGGTCGTCGCGGCAAGGGCTCCGGTGGCGGAGATGTTCGGATTCGCGAGCGCCATCAGGAGCGCCACCCAGGGCCGGGCGCTCTGGTCGACCGAGAACGCCGGTTTCGTCAAGGTGCCGACCGAGATACAGGCGGAGGTCGTCGCCGACATCCGCAAGA
>JAJRAL010000221.1 GCA_028679935.1 Methanomassiliicoccales archaeon
CATCCGGCCTGCCTAACGAGGGCCACCGCCTGCCCGTACTGCGGCGCGTCGTACGCGGACGGAGAAATCAGCGACGAACACCTGGTGCGCCCGAGGAGGGCCGGCGGGAACAAGTCCTCCGCGGCGATCTCCATGATCTGGGAATCGAAGGAGGGCAGGAAGTGCCCGCTCTGCGGCGCTGATCTCCCTCAGGGCACGAACGAGTGCTCCTGCGGTGCAATCATCGTCGACGAGGGCGAGGACTTCGATTGCCCATCGTGCGGCACGCGGGTCCCGGCCGACCGGACCGAATGCCTAATCTGCCGCGAGCTATTCGACGTGCGACCGGCCGGCTCCTGCCCCATCTGCGGCAGGCCCGTCGCTCCCGGCCTGTCGGTCTGCGAATGCGGCGCGATGCTATGCGACAGTTGTCCCGAGTGCGGCGCCTCGCTCGGCAAGGACGACAGCTATTGCGGCCATTGCGGGGCGCATTTCGAGTTCGTTTGAGCGCCCAGCCACACTGAAATGGATTTATATATCCAACCAACTATACCTCTGGCCAAGGATGGGTGCACATGAGGTCATCTTTCGTAGACAGTGCGCTAGCTAGGGCAGGCAACAACAGCGCTCTCTCCGGCGGTGGGGGGGCTCCCTCGAGCAGTCCGGACGACGAGGAATTGAGGAAACTGGTCGAGACGATCAAGATCAACATCTCGATCATCGGCTGCGGTGGCGGCGGCTCGAACACGATCCGCAGGCTCGCCCAGGCCGGTGTCAGCGGTGCGACGCTCGTCGCGGCGAACAGCGACGCGAGGCACCTGCTCTCGATACAAGCGCCGAACAAGGTGCTGCTCGGGAAGTCGACGACGAAGGGGCTCGGCGCGGGAGCTATCCCGGAGATCGGCAAGACCGCCGCGGAGGAGGCAAGGGACGAGCTTAATAAGTACATCGACGGCCGCCAGATCGTCTTCATTACGGCGGGCATGGGTGGCGGGACCGGAACCGGATCCGCACCTATCGTCGCGGAGCTTGCGAAGATGAAGGACGCGCTCGTCCTCGGCATCGTCACGATGCCTTTCCGCGCCGAGGGCAAAATCCGTGCGGAGAACGCGCTCAAGGGCCTGAACCGGCTCAGGGAGCACTGCGACACGACGATCGTCATCCCGAACGACCGGCTGCTCGAGCTCGTGCCGAAGCTGCCGCTCGAGGCGGCGTTCAAGGTCGCGGACGAGGTCCTGATGCAGAGCATCAAGGGGATCACCGAGGTGCTCACAAAGCCCGGACTGGTCAACGTCGACTTCAACGACCTTATGACGATCATGAAGAACGGGGGCGTCGCGATGATCGGCCTCGGCGAGGCGGACGACTCCGACGGGAAGATGGAGAAGGTCGAGAAGGCGGTCGCCGAGGCGATGGGCTCGCCGCTGCTCGGGGACGTAGACACGAAGGAAGCCAGGGGCGCACTGATCCGCGTCGTCGGCGGTCCGGACATGACGGTCTCCGAGGCGGAGAAGGCGGCGGAGTTCGTCGGACAGAGGATCAACCCCGGGGCGAGGATCATCTGGGGCTGCGCCGTGGACCCGGAGATGGAGCACCGGCTGAGGATCATGGTCGTGTGCACCGGCGTGAAATCGAACAACTTCCTCAGTCGATACGGACCGATCTGCTAGAGAGGTAGCATGGTAGTCAAGGCGAAGAGGGGAAGGAGGCGATACATAGCCTTCACCACCTCCCCTCCCAGCGCCCTTACTCCATTTGCGTTCAATGAGATCGCTAGAACGGCCAAAGGGATGAGCGGCGCCGATGACGTCAAGCCGGTGCAGCATCACGGCGGGATCGGCATCGTCCGCACCCGGCAACCGGACCAACGCAAGGTCACGAGATCGCTCAACGAGATCGGGGCTAGTCGGACGCTAGGTTTCGAGATCGAGACGGTGCTCGCCTCGGGAACGTTGCACTCGATCCGCGAGGCGCTAGTCATCCCGCGCCCTCCGAAAGAGGCCGCTCGCAGGACCATTCCGAGAGCGCCGAAGAAGCGCTAGCCAGATAGTGCGCACGAGACGCAGCGGTTGCCCCTAACAAATATATATCGGGACTTCTTTAGGTGTGCCCGTATAGCTAAAGAATAGGTGTGAGTTTCTATGCAGCCGGGACAGATGGCGTATGATAGGGCCATAACAGTTTTCTCTCCTGATGGAAGGCTGTTCCAGGTCGAGTATGCAAGGGAAGCGGTCAAGCGTGGCACGACCACCGTCGGCCTGAAGTTCAAGGACGGCGTGGTTCTGATCGTCGACAAGCGGATCGCGAGCCGCCTGATGGAGCCGAAGTCGATCGAGAAGATCTTCAAGATCGACGGGCACATCGGCTGCGCGACGTCAGGATTGGTCGCGGACGCACGCATCCTCGTGGACCAAGCGAGGGTCATCGCGCAGATCAACAAGATAACCTACGACGAGGAGATGAGCGTCGAGGAGCTCGTGAAGCGGGTGTGCGACTACAAGCAGAACTACACCCAGTACGGCGGAGTGAGGCCCTTCGGGACCGCGCTCCTGGTCGCGGGCGTCGACGATCAGGGCGAGCACCTCTTCGAAACGGACCCGAGCGGCGCGCTCGTCTCATACAAGGCGGGAAGCATCGGCGCGGGGCGCAACGCCGTGATGGAGGTCTTCGAGGAGGAGTACGCCGAGGGAATGGACATGGACGGCGCAATCGTCCTCGGGCTCAAGGCCCTGAAGAAGGCCACCGAGGAGGACAAGCTCAACCCCAAGGCGGTCGAGATCGGCGTGGTCAAGCGCGGTGAGTCGTTCCGGCGCCTGGAAGAGGGCGAGGTCGGGACCTTCATCGAGAAGGTCAACGCCGGTTGAAGAGGTCTAGATGGTCGACATCGAAGAGGCGATAGTCGCCCGCCTTGAGTCGCATGGCGAGAGCTTCGAGGTCCTGATCGACCCGAAGGTCGTCAAGATGCTCAGGGAAGGTCACGACGTCGAGCTCTCCGACTACATGGTCGTCGACGCGATCTTCAAGAACGCGAAAAAGGGGACACACGCGCCGGAGGACAAGATGAAAGAGGTCTTCGGCACCACGGACCCGATCGCGGTCGCGAAGCAGATCATCCTCAAGGGCGAGATCCAACTGACCGCCCAGCAGCGGAAGGAGATGCAGGAGAGCAAGAAGGCCCGCATCATCTCGGAGATCGCCCGAAACGCCATCAACCCACAGACCGGGGGGCCGCACACGCCGCAGCGGATCGAGATGGCGATGGAGGAGGCGAAGGTGCACATCGACCCGTTCAAGCCGGTCGAGGTCCAGGTCAAGGACGTGCTCGACAAGCTCCGTCCCTTGATCCCGATACGCTTCGAGAAGATCCGCATCGCCGTCAAGCTCTCGGGCGAAGAGTACGGTCGCTGCTACGAGGACATCATCCACTTCGGCAAGATCACGAAAGAGGAGTGGCAGCCTAACGGCAGCTGGATCGGGGTGGTCGAAATCCCGGCAGGGATGCGTGACGACTTCTACGGCAAGCTCAACGAGAAGACGAAAGGGAACGCGGAGACGAAGCAGCTCAAGTGAGCTTGCGCAAAGGACATTCCATTGAGTGACAAAGGAAACGAGATGTGGTTGAAATGAATAGAGAGAGGGGAAAAATGACCCGGGAACTTGTGCTTCCCGGGGACTTGCTCGACACCGGCCGTCTGAGACCGGGCGCGGGCACCTACGTCCAGGACGGCAAGGTGTACGCGGCGATGGTCGGGATCAAGAGCATCCAATCGAACTTCGTGAACGTCATTCCACTGGGCGGGAGGTACATACCGAGCCCGGGGGACACCGTGATCGGTAAGGTGGTCGACATCGGGCCGTCCAACTGGCTCATCGACATAAACTCCCCCTACCCGGCCCCGTTGCACGTCAACGAGGTGCCGTGGCGCGTCGATTTCGGCGACACGGCACGGTTCATGAACGTGGGCGACACGCTCCTCTGCAAGGTGTTGATGGTGGACGAGACCAAGCGGGTCCAGGTCACCATGAAGGAACAGGGGCTGAGGAAGCTGCAGGGAGGCCAAGTCATGGAGATTTCCTACAGCAAGGTGCCGAGGGTGATCGGCAAGGGGGGCTCCATGATCCAGCTCATCAAGGGAATGACCAACACGAGGATCTTCGTGGGTCAGAACGGAAGGATCTGGCTCGATGGCGAGATAGAGAACATTCTAGCTGCCATCCGGGCGATCAGAATGATCGAGGAGAACGCACAGACGATGCACCTGACCGAGAAGGTCAAGGAGTACCTCGAGTCGGTATCGCGACCGGCCGAAGCTCCCAGCTCGGGATAGGAAGGTGTTCAAGATGGGTGGTAACTACAACGTCAAGCTGATAGACGACAACGGAATCAGGATCGATGGAAGGAGAGTGGACGAGCTCCGCCCGATAAAGATAGAGGCCGGTGTGCTCAAGCGCGCCGACGGATCGGCGTACGTCGAGTTCGGAAAGAACAAGGTGCTGGCGGCGGTCTACGGACCGCGCGAGTGCCATCCCCGGCACATGCAGGACCCGTCCAAGGCGATCGTCCAGGTGAAGTACAACATGATCGCCTTCTCGGTCGACGACAGAAAGAGGCCGGGGCCAGACAGGCGCTCGGTCGAGATCTCGAAGATCATATCCGAGGCGTTCGAGTACGTGATCTTCACGGAAAACTTCCCCAGGACGTCGATCGACGTCTACATCGAGGTGCTCCAGGCGAACGCGGGTACGAGGTGCGCCGGTCTGACCGCCGCGTCCGTGGCCCTCGCCGACGCCGGCATACCGATGAAGGACCTCGTTCCGGCGGTAGCGGTCGGGAAGGTCAACGACCAGGTAATCCTCGACCTGAACAAGGAGGAGGATAACTTCGGACAGGCGGACGTCCCCATCGCGATGATACCGCGCACCGGTGAGGTGTTGCTACTGCAGATGGACGGGCACCTGACCCGCGCCGAGTTCGACCGGGCGATCGAGCTCGCCTCCGGCGCACTGCCGAAGATCTACGAGCTGCAGAAGGAAGCGCTCGCCCGCCGCTACGCGGTGGAGAAGGAGGGCGAGGAGCCAGGGGAAGAGCCTCAGGCGTCCGAGCCCACGGAGGGATGAAGATGTCACGCGCAGTGATGTCGGAGATACGGAAGGATCACATCCACCGGCTGCTCGAGAAGGGCAAGAGGGTCGATGGCAGGGCCTGGGACGAGTACCGCCCGATAAGCATCGAGACCAACGTCATCGACAGCGCCGAGGGATCCGCCAGGGTGAAGATCGGCAACACCGACGTCCTCGTCGGAGTGAAGATGACCGTCGGAGAGCCGTTCGCCGACACGCCGGACAAGGGCGTGCTCTCGACCAACGCCGAGCTGATACCGCTCGCCTCGCCGACCTTCGAGTCCGGACCGCCGGACGAGAACTCGATTGAGCTCGCCAGGGTCACCGACCGTGGCATCCGCGAAAGCCAGATGGTGGACCTTGAGAGTCTCTGCATCGAGAAGGGCAAGGAGGTCTGGATCATGTTCACGGACGTCTACGTCCTCGACTACGACGGCAACCTGTTCGACGCCGCCTTCCTCGGGGCCATGGCCGCGCTGAGGACGACCATCGTGCCGGCGAAGGCGCACGAGAAGGGAGAGGACTACCCGCTGCCGGTGCGCCACGTCCCCATCAGCGTGACGGCCGTACAGATAGAAAACTCTATATTGGTCGACCCGACTCTCGACGAAGAAAAGGTCGCGGCGGC
>JAJRAL010000145.1 GCA_028679935.1 Methanomassiliicoccales archaeon
TCCTCCCCCAATAGTCAGTTTGAACAGCTTCTTGTAGAACTCGTGTGAAGTCTGTTGCTTACTTCGACTTGTGGCTGGGGTTTCCATGGTCATTTAACTATTCCACCTGAGGAGACTCGGAAGCAACTGCGGATGGATTGAATCCTTTGACTATCAACCATACTGCAAGAACCAATTCCTGCGGGAGTATTGGAAGATTCAGGACGACTTGTGCCGCAGAAAAAGGAGCAATGAGATCGAACATGGCCAACAAGGCCGATACCATGGTCAATACGGCAGCGACAATGCCCCAACCTGATAACCATCGAGGAACAAGTCTCGTTCGATAAAATACGACATAATATAGCAGAGCACCTATGGAAAAGGCCATCAGCTTCCCTACATTGGCTACCCAATGAAATCCTGATACTATCAACACGCCAAGGGTTTGGAAATACGATGGATCTGGAGCTCCGGCTCTTACAAATTGCTGGCTTAGTGTTATCAGCAATAGCAGGCCCATTGCTGCTACGATATCGAGCGCTCCCTCTACAGTCCTGAAACCAACAGATCCAAGGGACAGACCCTCATTGCGTCTTCTTAACACTGGATACAACGAAATTGCTATGCCAATAGCCGCAGCACCACCTATGAACAAGAGAAGGGCTGCTGTTGCCACTAGGCCTGAATTTGCAGAAACACTAACAAGATAATCTGTAGCATTCACTGGTCCCATAAATGGAAAGCTTAGAAAACCTACAGCATCTGCAATAATAAATAATACTCCCGCCATTATTGCATTATTCCTGTAAGAATTCATTTTGACCCCTCTCTTTCTATAGAGTTCTATTTTCTTGACATTTGTTTCTAGGGGCGCGTCTCTGACCCCTTTTTGTTGTGACCGAATAATATTTATTTTTTGCGTGCGTAAATCAAGAGGAAGATCATGAAAGCGATTGTAACCACGAAATATGGTCCACCAGAGGTTCTTCAGTTGAGAGAAGTGGAAAAACCTGTCCCCAGGGACAATGAGGTGCTGATAAGGATATATGCGACCGCGGTGCACTCAGGCGATTGCAGAATGCGAAGTCTTAACCTGGTTGGTGTCTCGTTCTTGCAGCGTATCTTGGCCCGGCTAATATTAGGTGTCACAAAACCAAGAAAACCTATACAGGGTTTGTATCTGGCGGGGGAAATTGTAACAGCAGGTAACAAGGTTAAGAAATTTAAGAAAGGCGACCGGGTTTATGCGCGTACCCCGGATAGGCGGTTTGGTGCGTATGCCGAGTATACCTGCTTGCCTGAGAACAGTATTATGGCGTTGAAACCAGCCAACGTAACTTATGAGGAAGCCGTGGCTGTTCCGTTTGGGGGTCTTTCTGCCTTGTATTTTCTTAGAAAAGGTGAAATCCGAAGCGGGCAGAAAGTGCTTATCTATGGAGCATCCGGAGCGGTCGGAACCTCAGCCATACAGCTTGCCAAGAACTTTGGGGCGGAAGTCACCGGGGTTTGCAGTACCGCCAATTTGGAATTGGTGAAATCTCTGGGAGCTGATAAGGTAATTGATTACACAAAAGAGGATTTTACAGAGAGCAACGAGCTTTTTGATCTCATCTTTGATGCCGTTGGCAAGACCTCATATTCAAAAAGTAAGAAAGCACTTAAGCCGGAAGGGAAGTATGTTTCGGTTGTAGCGAGCGGGCATGCCAAGATGGAAACGGAAGATCTGATTTTCCTCACAAAGCTTGTCGAGTCAGGAAAGATAAGACCGGTCATTGACAGGTCCTATCCGCTGGAACAGATCGTCGAGGCTCACCGATATGTTGAAGCGGGACACAAAAAGGGAAATGTCGTCATAACTGTGGGACACAATAACTGAGCCAGACAAAACAACCTTGGAAGGAGGCGGCTCTTTTGGGTCCATCTGTTTTCGATTGCCATGCTTGAGAAATGGAAAGGAGAAAGGGGTTTGGGGGACAGGCGAGCATACGGAATCGCGTATCAGCCAGGGTGTCTTAGACCCGGTTTTTCCGCCTTCCGAAATAGTTTGGTGACCGACGCTGGCAGACCTGGGCATCCCCGATGCGCCTCAGTGAAAACTCTTCTTGAGCTCTGCGATCGACGCCACCGGGCTCGGATCGACGCCCTTCAGAACGGCGAGGTAGAACGAAACCATGTCGCCTAGGGCGATGCCCATCAGCGCGGTCTCGAGAACGCTGCGGCCGCTGAGCTCGACCTGCAGGGGCTCGAGCTTCCCCTCTCGTATCAATTGGAACGTGACCTCCGCCCTCTCGTTCACCTTGCGGTTCGGCACGTTCGCGCGGAGGAAGACCGGTTGCAGCTCCCTGCACCTTTCGCCCTCGACCCATCCGACGATCTGATTGTGGTTCATTTCGGGATACTCGCCGCTGAACGCGAGCATCTTCGAGTTCTCGTTAATCTGGGTCATCCATCTTCTCGCCACTGACCTGATTGGCGACGGGGCGTAGATCACAGGGACCTTTCCCTTGAGCTTCGTCGCCGTCTTCTTCGCCATGTTGGAATCAGTCGGCACACCGGGGGAGAGATTCTGCATCAGGTCGGCGACAGCGGGCACGCTCTTGGCCAGGTCCCTTCTGACTGGAGCGACGTCGGCCTCGTCCAGAACGACCGCGGCGGCACCCATCAGGTAGCCGATCGCCGCTCTAGGCTGAAGGCCCGATGGCACCTTCATGTTCGGGACCCCCTGCATCTCGCAGAGCTCGAGCAGCCGGCCGCCGGAGGTTATGCCGAAGGTCGAACAGCCTCTGCGCATGGCCTCCTCGAACAGCTCGAGGACCTCCCATGTGTTGCCTGAGTAACTGACAAGGAGAACCAGGGTGTCCCTGTCAACCCAGCGGGGCAGCGAGAGCCCTCTGACGACGGCCATGGGGACCTCCGAGACCTCCGCGCAGTAGTCAAGAAGCACGTCGGCCCCAATCGCCGATCCGCCCATCCCGACGACGCAGACCTCTTCGGCACGGCCTTCCACGCCCGCCGGTCGCTGGAGCATTTCCTCGAGATTCATCGGCATGCTGAGCATCTGCCGAAGCATTCCCGATTTGTCCAGCGTTGCGATACCAGCCACGTCGTCCAATGGGCCTGACATTCGCGAGTGGATAGGCATCAAGGATATATGAATTGGGTTTCCTGGACAGCACCAACAGATTGGAGCCTCAACCACGCGGATGGTAGTTACGCAAGGGCTAATATCGTAAGTCTGGATTCTGCGGGGCACGATGAAAGACGCGATCGACAAGGCAATGGAATGCCTCAAGCAAGGCAGGTTCGTCCTCGTCTACGACTTCGACGATCGCGAGAGGGAGACGGATGTCGTCATCGCCTCTCAACACGTCACTCCCTCTTCTATCAAAACGATGAGAAAGGATGCCGGTGGCCTGATCTGCACCACCGCGAGCTACGAGGTCGCGGAGAGACTCCAACTCCCATTCATGGTCGACGTCCTCGGCGAAGCACACGGACGATTCCCCGTCCTGGAGGGCCTCGCGCCCAACGACATCCCCTACGACACCAAGTCCGCATTCTCGATCACCATCAATCACCGCCGGACGTTCACTGGAATCACTGACATCGACAGGGCGCTGACCACCAGCGAGTTCGCCAAGCTGGCCGGGCGTGCTCTGAAGGAGCCCCCGGGACAGGCGAGGGAAGAGTTTGGACGCGATTTCCGCTCGCCAGGCCATGTTCACCTACTCCGCGCGAGCGAGAAGCTGCTCGTGAAGCGAAAGGGGCACACCGAGCTGACAACGGCCCTCCTCGCGATGTCGGGCCAGGTTCCAAGCGCGACCATCTGCGAGATGATGGGCGACGATGGGAACGCGCTCACCAAAGACAAGGCTAAAGCCTACGCCGGAAGATACAACCTCTGTTTCCTCGAAGGCCAGGAGATCATCGATGCCTGGACCGGCGAGGGGAGGAACGGATGACCAGGGTCATGGCGACGGGTGTCTTCGACATTCTGCACACCGGTCACCTGCATTATCTGAATGAGGCGAAGAAGCTCGGGGACGAGCTCGTCGTCGTTGTGGCGACGGACGCCACCGTCCGCAAGAGGAAGCACGAACCGATCACGCCCGAGGGGATGAGGGTCGAGCTCGTGGGAGCGCTTAAACCGGTGGACAAGGCCGTCCTCGGCAGAGAGGGCGACATGTACGAGGTCGTCGCCCAGCTCAAACCCGATGTCATCGCACTCGGGTACGACCAGCGATTCGACGAGGGCAACCTAGAGAAGGAGCTCAAGGCCCGCGGACTGAAGGTCAAGGTTGTCAGGCTCGGGAAGTACGAGGACGACCTCAACGGCACGCGCAAGATCATCCAGAAGGTCATCGACTGGCATACCGCGAGCATGAAGGAAGGGAGGAAGGAGAAGTGAAGCGCATCGGCATCGCGGACACGACGTTCGCCAGATATGATATGGGCGGCGCGGCGATCGACGAGCTGAAGTCGATAGGCACCGGCTTCATCATCGAGCGCTACACCGTGCCCGGCGTCAAGGACCTCCCGGTGGCGTGCAAGATCCTGCTCGAGGAGAGACAATGTGACATCGCGATGGCGCTGGGCATGCCCGGCCCTAAGGCGGTGGACAAGCAGTGCGCGCACGAGGCGTCGACCGGCCTGATCCGATGTCAGCTGATGACGAACAAGCACATCATCGAGGTGTTCGTGCACGCTGACGAGGGTAAGGACGAGAAGGAGCTCGCCTGGCTCGCGGAGCAGAGGGCGAGGGAGCACGCGCGGAACGTTTACTACCTGCTTTTCAAGCCAGAATATCTAGTGAAGAACGCCGGCAAGGGCAAGAGGCAAGGGTTCGAGGACGTCGGACCGCTGAGGGAGTGAGAAGATGGCGAAGTACAACATCGGGATCGTTGTGTCTGAGTACAACTACGACATAACGTACGCAATGCTGGAGAGAGCGAAGGCGCACGCGCAGTTCTTGGACGTGAACGTAGCGAAGGTGGTCACCGTGCCCGGGGTTTTCGACATGCCCCTGGCTGTCAAGAGACTGGTCCAGGAAGAGGGCATAGACGGCGTGGTGACGCTCGGAGCCGTGATAGAGGGAGAGACCGACCATGACCAGATCGTGATGCAGAACGCAGCGAGGAAGATAACGGACCTGGCCATCGAGTATGACAAGCCCGTGTCCCTGGGAATCAGCGGGCCGGGTGAGACGCGGCTCCAGGCACAAGATCGCGTCGAGAAGGGAAGGGACGCGGTCGAGAGCTGCGTGAAGATGCTGAAGCGGCTCAGCTAGGCAGAAGAGCACCACCGCGGCGATCCGCGCGGCATCCTTCCGACCAGACTATGCCTTCCTCATGAACGAGTCAAGGCGGTCGAACGCGTCCTCAAGTATCTCCACTGGCGGCAGGAACACCGAACGGAAGTGCCCGGCTCCGTACGTCTTGTCGAAGCCCGAGCCATGCACGAACAGGACGTGCTTCTCCTTCAGGAAGTCGAGCACGAACTCCTTGTCGTTCTTCCATCGCGTCAGCTCGACCTTCGGGAAGATGTAGAACGCGCCCCTCGGCTTGGTGGTGCTGATGCCCTCGATCTCGTTGAGGCGCTTGTGAGCGAACGTCCCCCGTTCACGCAGCTTCTCCCTCGTCTCCTTCATGTAATCCTGGGGACCCTTCAGCGCCTGGATGACCGCCAGCTGACAGGGGTAGTTGGCGCACAGGCGCAGGCGTAGCTGCTTCACGAACCCCTCCCTGATCTCGGCGAGCTGCCCCTTCGGATCGCGGAAGGCACTATACCCGAGCCTCCATCCGGGGAGAAGGTCGACCTTGGAGAAGCCGTTCAGCAGCACGACCGGGATGTCCGGCGCGACAGTTGCCGGCGAGTAGTGCTCGCCCTCGAAGGTCATCAGATCGTAGATCTCGTCGGAGATGAGGAACATGTCATGCTCACCGACCAGGTCCGTGATCTGTTTCAGCGTCTTCCTCGAGTAGGTCGCCCCGGTGGGGTTGTTCGGGTTGATGATGACCATGGCCTTCGTCCGCGACGTGATCTTCTTCCGGATGTCGTCTACGTCCGGCTGCCAGCCGTTCGACTCATCGCACCAGTAGGGCACCGGGACCCCGCCGAAATACCTGATGTACTCGATGTAGGATGGGTAACAAGGCCCGGGCACGAGCACCTCCTCTCCCGCCTCCACGGATGACGCGACGAGATCGAGGATGCTCTCGCTCACGCCGTTGGTGATGTAGATGTCCTGCGCGGAGATCTTGATGCCGTTCTGCTTGCGCTCCTTCTCGGCCAGGGCCTCCCGCAGCTCGGTGATGCCCTCCTCCTGCGTGTAGCCATTGTCGCACTCCTCGACGGCCCTGCACAGTGCTGCCCTGACGTGCTCCGGGGTTCGGAAGTCCCACTTGTTGGGATCCCCGATGTTCAGCTTGATCACCTTGACCCCTTTGTTCTCAAGCTCCCTCGCCGGCACCGTGACCTCGCGGATGGCGTAGTCGATGGCCAGCGCACGCTGGGTGGCACGCATGTCGATCAGTGGCAAAGGTTAAGGAGTCCAACTATTTCTAAAGTTCGAATGGCCAGGCCGGGCGAGGCAGTTCCCTGCAGGTTTTAATACCCGCACACTTACTCGCGTGCTCGATGAGTCTGGTCAGGCTGGGAAAGCTGCAGCTCCACTGGTGCCCCGCGTGCCATCTGCCAGTACTGGAAGACGACGCCTGCGGCAGATGTTCCTCTCCCACGGCCCCGGTCAAGGTCACGCCGCCCGGGGACATCAGACCCGCATCCGGATCGGACATCTCGCTCATCAGAGAGCTGGCCGATCGAGAGTTCGGGCCAGGGACCGGACTCGCGTTGATCCCCGACGGCGAGATCGTTGTCATGAACAAGATTCCAGCCCTCGACCGGATGGAGGAGATCATCATCGACGGAGAGGTCGTGGCCACTCTCCGCTACGACATCGGCAAAGGATACGTTCTTCTGGTCAGGACATCGGCCGCGCGCCGGATGCAGGAAGTCCTGACGCGAGGGTACGTCGTCGCAGAGGACGGGGCCCTCGAGTTCCTACTCAGGGGCCTCAATCTCATGGCGCCTGGCGTCAAGGAGATGCACGGCGAGGTCCGGCAGGGCGACGAGGTCATCGTGCTGGACACGAACCGACGCGCGGTCTGCACCGGCAACGCAAGAATCGGGGCAGACCATTTCACGCCGGGCATGAAGGGCATGGCGATCAAGTGCCGCTGGTACGCCCCTCCATCGGCTAGCGCCGCGAACCTCCCTCGGCGCACCTGGAATGACGTGCTCGAGGCAAACTCCCGGGTCATGACCAGGCGTGTGGAGGAGGCGACCTCGTTCATCCGTGACACCGTAGAATCGACCAACCTGCATGCGATGGTCTCATTCTCGGGCGGAAAGGATTCGCTCGCGACACTACTGCTCACTCTGGACGCTGGGCTCAGGCTTCCGGTCCTTTTCATAGACACTGGCCTCGAGTTCCCGGAGACCGTCGAGCACGTTCGCTCGGCGGCCGTGAGGCACGGTCTGGAGTTGATGGTCGAGAAGGCCCCGGAGAGCGCATTCTTCGGCAACCTGGCCTACTTTGGACCGCCGGGGAGGGACTTCCGCTGGTGCTGCAAGACCAACAAGCTCGGCCCGACCGTGAGGGCGATCACTGAGAGGTTTCCCCAAGGCGTGCTGTCGTTCATCGGGCAGCGCCGCTACGAATCCGAATCGAGGGCGGACAAGCAACGGGTCTGGCACAATCCGTGGACGCCGGGCCAGGTCGGCGCTTCGCCTATCCAGGATTGGACCGCGCTGCACGTCTGGCTATACATCATGGCGAAGGGAGAGCCCTACAACGAGTGGTACGACAAGGGGTTGGACCGCATCGGATGCTATCTCTGTCCCGCCTCTGATCTTGCCGAGCTGGAGATCGTGGCGAGAGAATTTCCAGGAATGGCCAAGTGGACCGGGGAGCTCGAACGCATCAGGGAGAACAACGGATTCCCGAGGGAATGGGCCACATACGGTCTCTGGAGATGGCGCAGGCTCCCCGACTCCATCCGCCAGGAGCTTGTCTCGCTAGGCGTCGACCCCGAGACGATCAAGGGCGGGGCGACCAAGAAGGACCTGGAGGGCAGGCTGTCTCTGCGTCTGCAAGAAGGTTACTCGCCCTGCATCATAGGTCTCAGCACCGAGGGCGCATTCAACCATCGAATCGATCTGAGAAGGGCGGTGGAGCTTCTGAGCCAGGTCGGCGAGGTTGAACTGAACGAAGAGGAGGGCTGGTGCCTTGCCCTCAACGTCCGCGTCTTCGAGGAAGGCGCGATCGTCGCCAAGGGAAGGGACCAAGAAGAGATTAGAAAGAATGTGGAAAGGGTCCGCCGGGCGTTGGTTAAGGCCGAGGAGTGCGTCGGCTGCGGCGTCTGTATCGCCCGATGCAATGAGGGTGCACTCACGCTAAAGGGGGGCAGGCTCCGCGTCCTTACGACGCTTTGCATCCACTGTGGTAGATGCGTCGAGCCGTGCCCCGCCTTAAGTTTCGGCGATTCCGCATTTGATTTGTGACGGCGGTGGGAGAGCCATCGCCGTCACCTCCGGCATCCTCGTTCGCCCCCTGCGCCCGGCGGTTTGCGATCGGGCCTAGCGCACGAAGTCTATGCCGTCATCGTCCTCCGGCCTGCCGCGGCCCGCCGGCGCGGGACCCGCCCCGACCTTTGGCCTGGGCTGCTCCGGGCCTCCGAGCCTGCTGGCACCATCGTTCTTGCCCATCATGTACTTCGATTGCGCTCCAGTCAGGATGAGGAGTATCTTGATCGTGCCCTCGATCTCGGGCTCGATCGAGCATCCCCAGATTATCCTGGCCCTCTCGGCGACGCTGCCTGTGACGATCTCGGCCGCCTTCTGCGCCTCTCCGACTGTCATGTCCGGCCCGCCGACGACGCGTATCAGCGCGCCCGCGGCCTGCTTCAGGTTGATCTCGCCGAGTAGCGGACTGTGCAGCGCCTCGTTGACCGCCGTTTTGACGCGATCGTCGTCGTCCGTGGTCGCCTCGCCTATTCCAACGAAGGCCACTCCGCCTTCGTTCATTACCGTCATAATGTCCGCGTAGTCCAGGTTGACTAGGCCGGGCTTGGTGATGATCTCGGTCAGGCCCTTGATGGTCTGCATCAGGACCTCGTCCGCGACCTTGAAGGCCGCGTCGACCGGCAGCTTCGGCACGAGCTCGAGCAGTTTGTCGTTGGGGATGACGATGGTGGTGTCGCAGATGCGCCTGAGCTTGTCCAGGCCGGCCATCGCATTCTCCATCCGCACCGTCCCCTCTGCCTTGAATGGAAGAGTGACGACTCCAATGGTCAGGGCGCGTATCTGGTCCTTGGCTATCCTCGCAACGTAGTGCGCGGAACCGGTGCCTGTGCCTCCGCCCATTCCCGCCGTGACGAAAACGATGTTGGCTCCGTTGAGGAACTCCCTAATCTCCATGTCGTTCTCTCGCGCCGCCTGCTCCCCGACCTCTGGTATCGCGCCAGCACCCAGCCCGCGCGTCGCCGTCTTCCCGATGAGTATCTTCCTCGGGGCGCGGATGGTCAGCAGGTGCTTGGCATCGGTGTTGATGGCGCAGAGCTGCGCGCCGCTGATGCCCGCGTCGACACAGCGGTTGATAGTGTTCGAGCCGCCGCCTCCGCAGCCGACGATCTTGATGCAGACGTCGAGCTGCGACGCGATTTTCCTCAGCTCGTCATCGACGGGCGAGTTGGCGGCCGGCGCTTGCTGGCCATTGGCCTGCTTCTCCTGGCTATCTTTGATGCTGGCTAGAGCATTCTTTACCAACGAACTTGGCATGAGTGCATCCCTCTGCTACAGAAACGCAAATCCTGGATATAAATATTGCGCGGAGCCAGCAAATTTCCGTGACTATCTGGCAACGGGGGCGCGTCACCGGTCCGTCTGCCCCATGACCTTCAGAACAATCTCGGGCCAGGCGACGATGTGAACGCTCGGCTCCCTCTCGAAGGTGCGGAAGCGCCGCTGATAGATGTCCTCGGTGGCCTGTGGCATCACCCCTGAGGCGAGCCGCAATCCGACAAGGGCGAGGGTGTACGCGGTGACGAGGGCCGATTGGTCGCCCGCTTTCCTGCGCTCTTCCGAGGTCTGGAGATAAGGCACCGCTTCCCCCCTGACGAAATCGTCGACCCGGTTCAACGACTCCTCCTTCTCGCCCGAAACCAAGAGCGTCGTGACGTCCTGGACCACTGTCCCCAGACCAGAGAGCGCCCAGACGTCCGGTCCAGTGAGTTGGGTCGGCTCGAGCGAAGGCTTTGACTTCAGGCCGGCCACCGCGCCCCGACAGAGAACGTCGAGATCCGCCCTCACCGCGGCCTCCAGCTTCCTCTGAACGACTATCTCCGAGGTCTCGTCGACGAACCTACCCTTGCTGGCCTGGATCGCCCTCTTCAGTGGCTCCTCTATCCTCTCGTCATAGACGCCCATCCTGCTCAGGTCCGGCGCCATCTTCAGGACCTCTGACAGGTAGCCCCTGAGCATGTTCGCCGCGCGGAGGCGATGCTTGAGGTAGTCGAGCGACGTGCCGACGTCCATCAACGCCTCCATCACCTCACCATCGACCAACGAGTCCTTCGAGCTCTCGATCAGCGCCTCGATGTCCGCCACCGGGATATCCTTGCTTCGCGCGATTGACACGAGAAGCGACGCGTTCTGATAGAATGACGCGTAGGTGATGGCGCGGATGCCGATCTTCTCCTTGAGAAGCTCGATCGCATGGGTGTGCACCCCCTGATTCGGGTGGATCGCGGCATCGACCACCGCTTTCATCCCCGAGCGCTCGTCGACTATCACTCGGAGGAGCCTCGCTGCGTCCTCCTTGGTCCGTCGGCTGCCCAGTGACATGTGCCTGAGGAGGACGACGATGACTTCGTAGGGTTCCTCCCGGGCGAGCTCGATGATGCGCCCCTCTGCTCTCTCCCTTTCGAGGGGGAGACGCCGGATGATCGTGAAAGAGGAGTCCACGCGGTCTATCCGCCTTCGCCTCCTCGCCTCGGCCTTTACTACCGAATCCGTCCCCTGCACCCCCGAGCCAGACAGAGATAGGACGCATCCGCTAAAACGTTTTCCGCTCAGTTCGCCAACTGCGGAGCCGGCCAACATTCCGCCATTCAGGTCAAAAGCTATTTATGCGAACCCATTGATTGTTGCACGGAACCAGCCAGGAGGAGCGCTGGCGAATGGCTGAGATCGCACAGGCGAGGAACGTTCTAGAGGAGATAAAGCACCTAGAGCACGTGAAGGACGTCTCTCTCGTATCCCGCGGAGGCATGTACGTTCTGGGGGAACCTCCACGAGGTGTGCATCAGGAGACGTACGCCGCGATGTCGGGCATCATGATAGGCGCCGCGGAGACGACGGCGGCTGAGATGAAGGACAACCTCCGGCACGTCCAGGTGCGCCTGACCGAGAAGGATCTGCTCCTAGTGGCGGCGAGCAGCCGCTACATCCTCGCGATCACCACCGACGGCAAGTCCGAAGTAGAGAAGACGGTGAAGGCGATCCAAGAGCTTCTCTCGAAATCGGAAATGGGTCTCTGAACCTCAGATCTTCCTGAAACCTCGGCCGGCCCAGTTGCCCATGACCTTCGTCGCGAAGGCGATGCTCTGCTTCCTCCCGCGGCTCCTGCCCTCGACGCTCGAGCGGTTCTCGCGTACGCTCCGGATCACGTCGTCGGCGTCGGAACAGTCGACAGAGATGATGGTCAGACCGCGACCGACGTTCTCGGCGCGATGGGCGTCAGATCCACCGGTGATCGGCAACCCAAGGGAATCGGCCAGGTCCACGGCTTTCGCGTTGCCCTTCGAGGTGCTGCGCGCGTTCATCCCTTCAATGGCGTCGAAGCGGTTCGCCTTGATGACGTCCTCACCGAGCCCGGTTCTCATCCTGTATGGGTGAGCCGCTACGGCCATGCCTCCTTGCGAATGAATGCGGTCGATCGTCTCGGCGACCGAGAGGCCGCGCTCGATCTCATCGGCGATGTCATAGGCCAGCATGTGGCCGTCCTCCGTCGTGACCTCCATCGCCGGGACGACGATCAGGCCCTCCGGGGCGAGCTTCATGGCCTCCCGGCTGCCCGACAACGAATTGTGGTCGGCGATCGCCACGGCCCTTATCCCGAGGCGCCTGCAGGCCTCGACGATCCCCTTGACCGATTGGCGGTTATCCTCTGAATGCCTCGAGTGCACGTGCAGGTCCGCCTTCATCTGACCTGCGCTCCGTCCGCGATGTCTCCGCCATCGACCGTGATCGGCGAGCCCTTGCTCGTCCTGAGCGGCAGGGCCGCGTTCGCGTCCGGGGATGGCAGGAAGACGGCGATCCTGCCTTTGATCTGCGCCGCATCGGGGGACTTCAGCTCGACCTCTCTGCCGATGTTCACTTTGCCGCCGGATGCTGCGCCGACGCGCAGGGTGAGCTTCTGGAAGTCCGAGATCGAGACCTCCTTCTCGCTCTGCGGAAGGCCGCTGTCCACCGCATCCCCGGGCTCCGAGTCACCGGACGGCGTGAGCACCTTCACCTTGCCCTCGGCCTCGGCGGCGAGGAGCATCCCCATCGATTCCACGCCGCGCAGCTTCGCGTGTTGCAGGTTCGTGATCACGACTACCTTCTTGCCTTTGAGCTCCTCGCCTGGATAGTGCGCCTTCAGTCCGGCGACGAGTGTTATCTTCTCGCCGACGTCGACCTCGAGGACGAGCAGCTTCTCCGCGTTAGGGTGAGGCTTGACATCAAGCACCTGGCCGACCTTGAGATTCAGCGTCTCCAGCATCTTGAACTCCTCTCCCTTGCTCTCGATCGCCATCTTGGCGAACAGCGGCTTGGGCTCAGGAAGCACCGCTCCATCGGATAGCGCCGTCTCCATCCAATCCCATCCCCTCGGATAGATGCCCTCGGTCATGCCCAGCTGCGCCCAGAGCTTCTCCGACGAACCGGGCAGGAAGGGATGGCTCATGATGGCCAGGGCCTTGACTATCTCCAGGTTGAGCCGCAGCGCGGAGCCGCACTTCGCCTTGTCGCTCTTTAGGAGCGTCCACGGCGCCATCCTGTCGAAGAACTGGTTTCCGAACTGGGCCAGGTCCATGACCGCCTTCAGGGCCAGCTTGAACTGGCAGGCGGAGAGTGAGGCATCGACCTGCCTCCTGCACTCCAGGATCGCCCCTCTGACCTCCTGTGACTCGGAGCCCATGCCCTCGAGCTCCGGCACCTTCCCGAAGTTGCGGAATGTGAAGCTGAGCACCCGGTGGTAATAGTTGCCGAGAGTGGCCACGAGCTCGTTGTTGACCTTCGCCTCGAAATCGTCGAGCGAGAAATCCGTGTCCCGGTTCTCAGGCATGTTGGATGCCAGGTAGTAGCGGATGAGGTCCGCATCGAAATGGCTGACGAGGGACGGCACGTCGACGCCGACTCCCCTGCTCTTCGAGAACGCCTCCCCCTTGAAGGTGAGGTACTCGTTCGCTGGGACGTCGTAGGGCAGGTTGAGCCCCCCGTAGCCCATGAGGATCGCTGGCCAGATTATGGTGTGGAACGGGATGTTGTCCTTGCCGAGGAAGTAATAGCCTTTGGCGGCCGGGTCAGTCCAGAAGTCCTTCCAGCGGTCTGGCTCGCCCTTCAGTTTGGCCCACTCCTTCGAAGCGGACAGATAGCCGATCACGGCCTCGAACCAGACGTAGATCACCTTGCCCCCCCAGCCCTCCAGGGGCACCGGCACGCCCCAGCTCATGTCCCGGGTGATCGCCCGGTCCTTGAGACCCGCCTCGAGCCAGTTCTTGGTGAACAATCTGACGTTCGACCTCCAGTATCCCTTGTCCTCGATGTACGCGAGCAAGGGCTCCTGGAACGAGCTGAGCCTTAAGAAGAAGTGCTCCGTCTCCCTAAGTTCCGGCTCCATGCCGCAGCGCGTGCACCTCACTCCCTTCAGCTCGCCGACCTCGTAGGTGGCACCGCACTTCTCGCACTGGTCGCCCCTCGCCCTCTCGTTCCCGCACCGACTGCATGTCCCTTCGACATAGCGATCCGGCAGGAACTTGTCGCAGTTCGGGCAGAAGTACTGAAGCGTCTCCTTCTTGTAGAGATAGCCGTGTTCGAGCAGTGTCCTGAAGACGTCATCGACGACCTCGAAATGATTCGGGTTGTGCGTCTTGGTGAACAGGTCGAACTGGATGCGCAGGTCTGCGATGGCCTTGGAGTTGATCGCGTGGTACCTTTCCGCGATCACCTCTGGACTGACACCCTCCTTATCTGCTTTGACGGTGACCGGCGTACCATGCTGGTCAGATCCCGAGACCATCAAGACCTCGTCGCCCTTGAGGCGGTGGTATCGCGCGAATATGTCCGGGGCCAGCAGCGACCCCGCCACGTGCCCCAGGTGAAGCGCGCCGTTCGCATAGGGCCAGGCGACGCAGACCAGTATCCTTGCCATCGGTATCGGGCTGCAAATGGCGCAGCTATGATTTAACCCTTGACGCCTGCTGGAACGTGCCCCGGGCCGCGCTCGACCGCGGACAAGAATGCATCACCTTTTTAAAGCGGGTCATTATTGCTCAGCCAAATGCGCATCGCGGTTCTCCTGAGGGATAGGTGCCAGCCAAAGAAGTGCAACACCGAGTGCCTCAAATACTGCCCCAAGGTCCGGACCGGCATCCAGACCGTCGTCATCGGGGAGAAGGGCAAGCCAGAGATAGTGGAGGAGCTCTGCGCGGGCTGCGGCATCTGCGTCCACAAGTGTCCGTTCGAAGCCATCAAGATCATCGGGCTGCCGGACGAGCTCGAAGGAGAGATCGTCCACCAGTACGGGCTGAACGGGTTCCGCCTCTACCGACTGCCGGTCCCGAAGGTCGGGTTGGTGACCGGCGTTCTCGGGCCGAACGGAATAGGAAAATCGACCTCGTTCCGCCTCCTCTCGGGCCAGGAGACACCGAACCTCGGCAGATACGAATCGCCGCCGACGAAGGAGGAGGTCCTGGAGCGGTACGCTGGAACCGAGCTCAAGGAATTCCTGGAAAAGGTCTATAAGGGGAAGACAGTCACCGCCCTCAAACCCCAGTACGTCGACAAGCTGCCTGCCCGGCATAAGGGCGTCGTTCGCGAGCTGCTCGACAACGTGGCGGAAAGGATGAGCGTGAAGGAGGCAGCGGAGCTGCTCGAACTGACTGAGGTCGTGGACCGGCCGCTCACCGAGCTCTCGGGAGGGGAACTGCAGCGGGTCGCGATCGCCGCGACGATTCTCAAGGACGCCGATGTCTATTTCTTCGACGAGCCATCGTCCTACCTGGATATCTATCAGAGGATCAAGGTGGCGAGGATCATCCAATCGCTGGCTGAGCACAAACAGGTGCTGGTCATCGAGCACGATCTTGCCGTGCTCGACTTCCTTGCCGACAACGTCTACCTCGTCTATGGAAGCGAAGGAGCGTTCGGGGTCTATGCCCAACCTAGGCAGGTGAGGGTGGGGATCAACACCTACCTTGACGGCTACATGAAGGAGGAGAACATCAGGTTCAGGGAGAGAGCGATCGAATTCGAGGATCGTCCGCCCCGCAGCCAGTGGCAGGCGGTGTCCCTTCTGGAGTATGATGCGCTCGAGTGCGCTTATCCTTCCTTCAGATTGAGAGTGGAAGCGGGCGGCATCAGGATCGGGGAATCGGTCGGCGTCGTAGGCCCCAACGCAATCGGCAAGACGACGTTCGTGAAGATGCTCGCCGGCGTCATCCCACCTACCAGCGGCTCGCTGGCCAACAAGATCGCAGTGAGCTACAAGCCGCAGTACATCAACCCTGAGTCGGAGGGGACGGTAACCGAGTTGTTCTACACCACTGTCAAGGATTTCTTCACATCGGGATTCTTCGAAACGGAGATCGCACACCCCCTGACGCTCAAACCGCTCTACGAGAAGAACGTCACCGAGCTCTCCGGCGGCGAGCTGCAGAGGGTGGCCATCGCCCTCTGTCTGTCAAGAGAGGCCGACGTCTACCTTCTGGACGAGCCCTCGGCGTACCTCGATTCGAACCAGCGCATGGAGACGGCGAAGACGATCAGGAGGGTCATGGAGAAGCGCGGGAGGAGCGCCCTCGTCGTCGACCACGACATCTACTTCCTAGACATGGTCTCGGACTCGATGATGGTCTTCTCCGGGATACCTGGCAAGGAAGGACTGGGAAAGGGTCCGTTCGAGATGAGGCAGGGCATGAACATGTTCCTCAAGGCGGTGGACATCACCTTCCGCCGCGACAACGACACGAACCGGCCACGCATCAACAAGACCGGTTCCAGGCTCGACCGGGAGCAGAAGGAGCGCGGCGAGTATTACTACTCGAGCGAATGAACGACGAATTCCGATGGCGACCTCGGCCGGCGAATCTTTTTAACGTGGCAGCCTTTTTGGTCAGGTCGATGCCGAGCAGGGCCGACCTACACGTTCACAGCAAATACTCGGGCCTGGCCCGGCTCCTTTTCGTAAGGTTCCCGGAATCGATCAGCGAGCCCCGGGACATCGTGAAGCAGGCGAACCGCAATGGCATGAGTGTCGTCTGCGTCACCGATCACAATACGACCCTCGGTGGTGTGAAAGCGAGAGCGTACGCAAAGGAGTTCCCTGGCACCGAGGTGGTGGTGGGGGAGGAGGTCGGCACCAAGGACGGGGAGATCATCGGCCTCTTCCTGAACGAGGATATCCCGAGGGACCTTTCGGCAGAGGAGACGGTCGAGAGAATCCGCGAGCAGGGTGGCCTCTCCATCGCGCCGCATCCCTTCAGCATGCACGTCTCGGCCCTTGGCCTGAAGGTGGACGAGCTGGACCTGGACGGGCTCGAGGTGATCAATGCGGGCCACGTGGACGGCTATGCGAACCGCAAGGCGGATGAGCACAGCCGCGCGGGCAGATGGGCCCGCATAGGCGGAAGCGACTCGCACGCGCTCAACACCATCGGTTGCGCGTACACGGCGTTCGAGGGCAATTCCGCCGAAGACCTCAGGCGCGAGGTGCTCGCCAAGCGGACGGAAGCGGCGGGCGACAGGCAACCGATGATCAAGGTCATCGGTTGGAGCGTAGGCGTGATCGCCGCCTCCGACAGGGTCATCCTGCGTTCCTTGGTAGGGATCAAGGAGATCGACGACAACCCCGCTTGGGAGAAGGTGGAGTACATGAGGCTGGACAAGAGGCTCCTCGCCCTCGCTGGCTCGTTCATCTACTTCCTGCCGCCGTTCCCGTTCGTCGCTGAGATAGTCGGCGAGTGGAGGCTCCGGGTCATGAACAGCGTCCCGGTGCACGAGGAGAACGTCGGCGGGCTGATCTGATCAGCCCGTGTGCTCGTGGTGGTGCTCCGGGTCCATCAGGTTCGCAAGGGCGTTGACGACTGCCTCGCTCAGCGCCGGATGGATGACCTGACTGCGGGCTATCGGTGTGAAGGTCTGGTCGCCACAGTTCATCAAGTAGACTAGCGGCTGGACGAGGATCGAGGCCTGCGGGCCGCAGACGGTCGCGCCGAGGATCCTCAGCGTCTCCGGGTCGATTATCACCTTGACGAAGCTGTCCTCGTCGGCCATGGCGAAGCCTTTGGCGCAGCTGCTGTAGAGCGCGAACCCGATGAAGTAGCGCCGGCCCCTGGCCTTGGCGTCCGCCTCAGTCATCCCGACCGCCCCGACCTCGGGATAGGTGAAGACGGCGTGCGGGACGGCGTGCTCGTCGAACTTGACCTTGACCTTGCCGTAGGCGTTGAACCACGCTATGTCGGACCCATAGTTCGCGGTGTGCCGGAACATGTTCCTGCCGATTATGTCGCCGAACGCCCAGATGCCCGGCGCCGAGGTCTCGAGGTACTCGTTGACCACGATATAGTTGTGCTCGTCGGTCTTCACGCCCGTCGCGGCGACGTCAAGGAGATCGGCGTTGCTCCTCACGCCCGTGGTCACGAGTATCTCGTCGGCGGCGATCTCGATCATCTCGCCGGACTCTCGGTCCCTGCAGACCAATGTCTTGCCGCCTCCATCCCTCCTCACCTGGACGACCTCCTTGTTGGTCTCGACGCGCAGGTACTCTCTCATCTTGTCCGCCACGAGGTCACTGACCTCCGGCTCCTCGCGGGGCAGCAGAACCTTATTGCGCCCGATGATCGCGACCTGGACGCCCATGCCTGAGAAGAAGTGGCCGAATTCGCAGGCCTTGTACCCTCCGCCTAGTATCGCCAGCCTTGTGGGCAGCTTCTCGAAATCGAAGACGGTTTCGGACGACAGGTATCCAGCCTCTTCAAGGCCAGAGATGTTCGGCACTGCGGTGCGGACGCCGGCCGCTATCATGATCTTCTGGCCCCTGATCTTCTCTTCGCCAGCTTGCATCGTCTTCGGACCAATGAACTTGGACCTGATGTTGTACAAGGCCACGCCCTCGTCCGACCTGACACCCTCCTCCATCTGATGCCGGTCATGGAGCACGAGCTCCCACATCCTCCTGCGAATCAGCTCGAAATCGATCGACTCGACCTTGGCGGTGACGCCGATCGCCCTGCCATGCTCGATCTCCCGGATCAACGTGGCCGGTTCGATGATTATCTTGCTCGGGATGCATCCCCTGTTTAGGCAGGTGCCTCCGAGAGGGCCATCCTCGACGACCGCGACGCTGAGGCCCTGGCTCCGCGCCTTCGCGGCGACGTTCATGCCCGCCCCCGATCCGATCACAATGAGGTCATAGTCCTTCATCTGGAACACTCGGACGGTGACTACCGACCGCCTCGGATTAATCGTTTCCGATGCACCGGTTCAGACGAAATCGATGCTATTGTTGCCAGCACCCCTGGCGAGGTTCTTCGATAGAAGCCCGGCCTCCATCCATCCGGCGTTCATGATCGCGGCGGGCACGAGACACGTCGCGCTCATGTGCGAGGTCTTCACCGCTTCCCAGACCTTGCTCTGCGACTTGTCCGTGAGGTCGGTGATGCTCAACGGGTTCACCATCTCCACGAATTCCCTGACGTGGTCACATTCTGTTACGGCCTTGATGGAATAGTTGCCATCGGGTAGCGCGCTCACTTCGATGATGTGAACCTTGCCGCAGACCCTCATGTTCACCTTCACGCTAGAGGACATCCGTTTCCCAACCTCGTAGCTCGAATATACGCTTTTGCGCGCTTCGTTTCGCTTCTGCAAATCCTCGGGGGTCGCGCATAGGGATCGAATCTGAGTACCTTGAGGACTCATCTATTCCAAACGTACATATGTCTAGCCTATTCCACGTGCCTAGTCATTTGCGTACATAGTAAACATATTTGTAGACCTTTGTCTATGCCATGCCCGAAATGCACGACATATGTGCAGTTTAAGTGTGCGTCACCGTGACATGACCTGGACAACACAACTCGACCTGTCCTCGTGGCGGACATCAAGGATGGTGAAGAATTGGCTTTGATCGACTCGGGAGACACGGCTTGGGTGCTGATCTCGACGGCCCTGGTGTTCATCATGACGCCGGCGGTCGGGTTCTTCTACGGCGGCATGCTCCGCAAACAGAACGTGCTCAGCATCCTCGGCCAGAGCATAATCATGATCGGGATGGTGACCCTCATCTGGGTGACCGTCGGGTTCAGCCTAGCATTCGGATCGTTCGGAACACCGTTGATCGGCAACTTCGACTGGTTCATGCTCAAGGGAATCGGGGCAGCGCCGATAGACACGTACGCGGCAACGATCCCCGGCATCCTGTACATGATGTTCCAGGGAATGTTCGCGATCATCACCGTGGCGCTCATCATCGGGGGCCTCGCGGAAAGGATGAGGCTGAAGGCCCTTGTGATATTCCTGTTCATCTGGACGTTCCTGGTATACATCCCGGTGGCTCACTGGGTGTGGGGCGGCGGTTGGCTCGCACAGATCGGCGCGCTGGACTTCGCCGGAGGGACGGTCGTGCACATCACGGCGGGCATCTCCGTGCTGGCGGCCGTGCTGGTGCTCGGCAAGAGAATCTCCCTCACCAACGGGACGCCTGAGACGCCGCACAACATACCGTTCGTCGTTCTTGGCGGCGCACTGCTCTGGATTGGCTGGTTCGGGTTCAACGGCGGTAGCGCCCTGACCTCGGGCGCCATCGCGGCCAACGCCTTCGTGGTTACGCAGGTGTCGGCGGCGACGGCCGCGATCGTTTGGGGCCTGATCAACTATCTTCACTTGGGCAGGGCCGGCGTCCTCGGCATGATATCCGGCGGAATCGCCGGGCTCGTGGCGATCACGCCAGCGGCCGGCTATGTCGACGTCTCCGGGGCGATCGCGATCGGCATTGGCGCCGGGGTGTTCTGCTACGGCGGCATCCTCCTGCGCAGGCGCATGAGGTTCGACGACGCGCTCGACGTGTTCGGTGTGCACGGCATCGGAGGCACATGGGGTGCGATCGCAACTGGCGTCTTCGCGACCTCGGCGGTCAATCCCGCGGTCGTCCACGAAGGCCTGGCATATGGCGGCGGTTTCACCCTGCTCGGCTCCCAACTGGTTGCCGTGGCGGCGGTGTGGGCGTTCGCCTTCAGCATCACGTACGTAGTGATGAGAGTGCTGAGGAAGGTGATGGTGATCCGCATGACGAAGGAGGAGGAGCGCATCGGTGCTGACATCATCCAGCACGGGGAGAGCGCCTATTCGTGAGGTGAACAGAAATGATCAAAGTGGAAGCCATAATCCGGCCGGAGAAGCTAGGGGCGGTGAAGACCGCGCTGACCGCGATAGGGGTGAACGGCCTGACCACATACATGGTCCTCGGCCGCGGGGAACAGGGCGGCCTGGAATTCACCCACCGCGCGGGCAAATACAAGGTAGACCTCCTCGAGAAGATGAAGCTCGAGGTGGTCGTCTCGGACGCCAAGGCGGACATGGTCGTCAATGCGATCATGGATTCCGCTCGCACCGGCGAGGTCGGCGACGGCAAGATCTTCCTCACCCGCATCGAGAAGGCAATAAAGGTAAGGACGGGCGAGGCCGCGGAGTAGATTACCTCCTTTCAAAACCCCTTCCCATATTCTATTTTGCAGTAGGTCGGAATCACGGGGGCCGGCGGACCTCTTTTGAGAACTCGCTCGCTTGGAGCGCCCTGAGCTCGCTCTCGACGACCTTCCAGCCACACGTCTGGCAGGTCTCCCTTCCGGTGGTTATCACTTCGTTGCACACGGGGCAGCGACCTGCGATGGGAACACAGTTGCATCCTGGCTTATCTGGAAGGTTGTCGAGCATGTTCCGCATGTTGTCACCGACCCACGATTACGGACTTAATGCTTCCTCCCAATCCTTCAGGAGCAAAGCAGCTCGGGAATCAGATGCAGGATCCGCGGCGATGTCACCTGGTCCGAGGCCTCGGCGCCTTGCATTTCCAGCACGATTCGTTCTTCCTGACGTTCACCGCCTCGCACTCGCACTTCCACGTTCCCTTGAAGTCGTAGGTGTCGCAGACGGCGCACTTCGATGGCGCCTTCCCTCCTGATGCTCTCTCGTCCTTGGGCATCGTGATTCCTACGGAAGAGGGGATATTCAAACAAGAGGCCCACACGACGGTCGGCCGTCGAACCGAAGGCGAACAAGCTTGGTCAAAATGAAAGCGCGCGAGCGGGGATTCGAACCCCGGACCTGCAGCTTAGGAGGCTGCTGCCATATCCAGTCTAGGCCACTCGCGCGTGGTGGATACGTATCGGGAAAAAGGGCATGAACCTATTGGGAGGGAAGCTCCTCTTCTGCGAGCTCTGCCTTCTTCTCTTCCTTGGCCTCTTCCTTCAGCTCCTCCTTCTTCTCCTCTTCCTTCTTGAGGTACTCCTCGACGAACCTGATGGTCTTGACGCCGAGGGCTTCGCGCAGGTCGGCCACAATCTTGTACTTGGCCAGGAGCCACTTCTGATCGTACTTGCAGACGTCCGGCAGGACGATGCTCACTACCTCTCCGTCCACCGTCGGGATGAACCCGTCGGCGCTGCCGTAGTCCATTTGGATCAGGGCAAGGATCTTCTCGCTCAGGTCCACGAGCTTGCAGGTGATCACGAACTTGTACTTCAGGCTCTTTCCAGCGAAGCGGCGATTGAAGTCGACCCTGACTACTCGCGGAGTGATCCCGATGACCGTCCCGACGCGGTTCTTGATGTTGACCTCCATCCCGATCTTCGGCTCGATGTCCTGCTTGAGGAAGTCCCTCACTGGGAGCTGCTCGACCAGCTTCGGGTCCCTCGGGCCCGCTGCCTTCTCGGGTGGGATGACGATCTCCCTCTCCTCGCCGACGAACGAGTTCATAATCGCCTCGTCCAAGCCCTCGAAGAGCCTGCCGGAGCCGACGAGCAACGGAATCGGACCGTAGGTCACGTTCTCGGTGAGCAGCCCGCCATCCTTCGCCACGCTCTCGATGGAGGTGTCGAAGAGCTCGTTGTTGTCGGCGGTCCACGCGCTGTACTCGAGGCGGATGATGTCCCCCTTGTTGATCTTGATGGTCTTTTCGATGTCAGCCATTAGCTTCACCAGTGAGCATTGATTGGACGGGGTTCGTCATTTGTTCGCCGCTCTTATATCTTTTGGTCCCCCGGCCGGGTCAAATGGCCGTGAGTGAGTCCACGGTCATAGTGTCCAGGATTTTGATGAGCAAGATGAACGCCTTCAGCCCGCTCTTGATATCGAGCAGGTCGACCGCGCCTAGCGCTTCCCAGCGACCGTCTGGCCGGAAAACGATAAATCCCCGAACCACTTACAAGGCGGAGAGGCCACCATAGCTTAGGGGTAGAGCGGCTGACTTGTAATCAGCAGGTCGGGAGTTCAAATCTCCCTGGTGGCTCCA
>JAJRAL010000147.1 GCA_028679935.1 Methanomassiliicoccales archaeon
ACGTTCGCGGCGATCTCCAGGTTCCCGTCGTAGAAGGCGTGGTTGGAGAAATCGATAAGCTCTTGGTAGCGCGAACGGTAGTGCCAGCTCAGGTAGCGCGGGGTGAAGATGCGCATGGCCAGGACGAGCAGGCTCTCGGCCTCGGTCACCTCGTCGAGTTCCTCTTCCTCGTCCTTGCTGCGGAACAGATCGAACGGCCGCAGCTGCTTCTCGTCGCCGGCGATGACGATCCGCCTGCCGCGGTAGATCGCCGGGAGGGATCTCTCGACGGCAAGCTGGCTCGACTCGTCGAACACGACAAGGTCGAACAATCCCTTCGTCAGGGGGAGGATCTCCGACGCCGCCTCGGGCGAAACGAGCCAGCAGGGCGCGACGCGCATCATCTGGAATGGGAACTCGTCAAGGAGCTTGCGGACAGGCTTCACCCTCCGCTTCTTGTTGAACTCCGAGAGAAGGCGATTCCAATCCGTCTCGGGGCGCTTGTTCGGATGGTGCTCCCCGGGCGGAAGCTCGGCACGCTTCGCGTCTCGCAGCACCTTGAGCGCCAGGCGCCTGACGAATAGGTCTCTCCGGCGCTTCAGCAGGTCCTCGAGGCGGAACTTCAGCTCGAGGTAGCGGCGGAACGGGTCCCCGGCGAGCTGCGGGTTCTTCGATTCGATGCCGGCGATCCAGCGTGCGATGACCTCCTGCTCGACCGTCTTCCCCCACGGGCTCTCGGTCACTGGAAGGTTGCGGCGGCAGAGGTCGACGAGCTCGGAGCCGGCGGCGTCGAGCGAGGCGAGGGTGCGATCGTACTCTTGGACCGCGTCGAATTCATCCAGCGAAACGCGTATCGATTCGAGCTTGTCTCTGAGCGCGGGTGGGTTCCTCTGGACCTTCTTGATCTCATCCAGGCCGTCGGGCCGGAGCACGATGCGCAGGTCCTGGAGCGATGCGAGCAATTCGTTGCCCTGGAGTAGCGCCGCCTTCAATGCGGCGGCGTCCGAAAGACGCGGGTCGTTCGGGTAGAGCGACGCGATCAGCTTCCTCTTCCGGTTCGCGCTCCTCCAGCGACCGCTGAGGAACCTCAGGAACCGGGTACGCATCGCTTCATAGTCGTCGAGCGAGGCGATCGCCGCCGCCTGCTCTTCCACATCGTCGAGCGTCATCACTGACGACATTGCGAGGGATTCGGCCTTCGTGATCGAGGCTTGGACGTCGAAGCGGACGTTCGAGTCGAGCGATGAGAACGATTTCCTCTTGGATAGCGGCGAGCTCGGCACATCGAACTTGAGGTGGCCTATCTGGATACCCGGCATCTTCTGCAGCAACCCGGTGAGCGACTGCTTCGATAGACGATTCGCCAGGGTCTCCAACTGCAACTTCGGCATGAAGCTGGGCTGAGCGGCGGTATAGAGCTCCTGGAGCCTTGCGCCGCCGAAGTACTCGGCCCACATCGGCTTGACGATTGAGTTGAGCTCGGCGATGGTGGCGTCGATCTGGACCGACACCTCTGAGGTCTCGCGATCCAGGCGCAGATCCTCCGCCGGCGGGTCGCCCTCCATCCTCTTCGCGAGCGCGGCGTAGGCGCCCTGTCTGTCTGCCCGGGCATCGTGCAATAGCACGGCGACTTCCGACAGACCGGCCCTGCCCAGCCTCTGGTAGACGACATCGAGCGCGGCGCGCTTCTGACAGACGACGAGCACCTTCTGGTCCTTGGCCAAGGCGTTGGTGATGAGATTGACGATGACCTGCGACTTGCCCGTGCCGGGCGGCCCCCTGACCACTACGCATTCCGAGCTCTGCGACTCGAGGATCACAGAGTCCTGGCTAGAGTCGGTCGGCATCGCGAGGTTGATCTGGTCGTCGGGGACGGAGTCTATGTCGATCGACTTCGAGATCTCCGTCCTGCTCTCCCTGAGCGATGGCGCCTCGAGCAGGTCGTCGACTATGCCCTGGTCCCCTTCGCCTTGCTGGACCCTTCCCAGCATCTCCTCGAAATCTCGGAATATCGCGGTGGAGCCCTGCGGGAAGGAGCCTATGATCGCCATGCCTTCCAGGTGGAGCTGTTGATCGTCGAGCTGTCCGATGCTCTCTTTCGTCACCGGCTCGATGGCCTTGGCGAACTCCTCCGGCGTCGAGTCCCTGAGCTCGAGGCCGTTGTGGCGGAGGATTCCCTGCATGCCCAGCAGGAGGTGAGTGGCGACGTCCTCCTTCGGCGCGCCATCGGCAAGGTCCTGCGTCTCATCGAGCATCTCGTCAGGGAAGGTGATGCCGCAACCCTGACGGATCGCTCCAATGAGGGCGCGGTTCAGTACCGGCTCCTCGTCCGAGAATGATAGGTACCAGCCGCAGAGGCCCTCGCGCCTCCTCTCCAGCTGCACCGGGAAGAGGATCAGCGGCGCCCTTACGGCGCTCTCCTTTCCGGCCTTGCCGACGAGGAACGGGAAGCCGAGGTAGAAATCGCGGACGCCGGTCTCCTCGAAGATCAATCTCGAGGTTCTCTCCAGCTGAACAAGCCATGAGCGCGCGTCGTCCGCCCATTCGGACAGGTCGGAGTCCTTGACCAGGCAGATCGAGCCCTTCGTCCTGGTGGCCTTGACGAGAACTTCGTCAACCTGCTCCAGATCGTCCTTGAAGTGCGCGGCGAGGTCGAGCGTCCAGCGCTTCTCGGTGCGGCGGAGAAGGACGGCGCGGTTGCGCCAGTCCACGTGGAGAAGCCGATCGCGGTAGACGCCTAGGCGCCCCGAATAGCGGGCGAGCTGGTCGCCCAGAACACTGTTCCCATCCACCGGTGAAGAAGCAGGCAGCCAGATATTAATGATTTCTGAGAGCCTCGCCTAGATGGGATATGATGCGGCACGGAATGGCCGTTTTCCATTCGCTCGGCGATCACTTCTTCTTTGCGGGCTTCTTCTTCGCCGCCTTCTTGGCCGGCGCCTTGACCTTCTTCATCGGCGTCTCGCAGCACACGAGTTCGCATTCCTCGCAGCCGCAGACGTCCTCCACGACGACGACCATTCCGCACTCCTCGCACTTGTACTTCTCGCCCTTCTTTTTCGCCATGTGACCCTCTCTCCGGCGGATTTCAAGCCGCCTGCAAGGAATCATTCCAGGCGATTGTTAATTAACCTTGCCACGTTCCGCTCAACGCTGATTCCGAGGGTAAATCGCGGTATCTGGAACATGCTGGCTTTCCTAGAAAGTAATTTATAGACTCAGCACATTGGCCGCAACAATGGCGGAGTCGGCATTCCCCAGAAAGATCAAGACGGCTTTATCGCTCGGGCTCATCATCGGCGGCCTCTGCATGTACGTGGGATGGGGCATCCTGTACGGTAGCTGGAACATATTCGCGCCGGAGCACATGGGAGTGTACACGATCGTCGTCACGTTGCTTGCCTTCGGCATCCTCGGCCTGCTTCTAGTTTCCAGGCAGCAGAGGCAATAGTCTTCACATCGACCGGGCCGCGTATGCAACGTTCATCGTCTCCTTGCCGCAGACGATGCACTTGCCCTTGAACTCCTCTTTCTGGTATGGCGTGCCGAGCAGCTTCAACTCGGTCCTCGCCTCGATCTCGTGCCCGCACTCCTCGGAGCCGCACCATCCGAACCGCAGGATCTTCTTCGGCGGATTGTCGAGCGAATCGATGGTGGCAACCGATGCGGCGAGTCGCCCCTTCGCCGCTTCCGTCATCTGGATAGAGATCTTCGCCAGGATCGCCTGGACGTCCTTGACGACGTTCGTCCTTAGAACGCCGCCCTTCGAGCCGTCGAACCTCACCGCGTAGGCGACCTTGCCCTCGGCGATGTCCCTCTGCCCCAGCTCCAATCGGAGGGGGACTCCGCGGAGCTCCCAGTGGTAGAACTTGCTGCCCGGCCGCTCCTCCCTCTCGTCGATCTGCGCTCGGACGCCCGCATCCACGAGCTCCCGCTTGAGCTTCCTCGCCTCGGCGGAGACCTCCTCCACCTTGCCTTTCGCGAGTATCGGTATGACGATGACCTGGATCGGCGCGACGTCAGGCGGCAGGACGATGCCCTTGTCGTCACCGTGGAATCCCACGACCGCGCCGACGAGCCTCTCCGACATCCCGTAGGTCGTCTGGTGCACGAACTTCATCGAGCCGTCGACGTCCTCGTACTTGATGTCGAACGGCCGGGAGAAGTTCTCGCGGTAGTGGTGGATGCTGCCCATCTGGAGCGAGCGCCCCTCGAGCATCGGCGTGTCGACGCCGATGGTGTAGTACGCCCCGGGGAACTTGTCCCAGTCGGTGCGCTTGAGCAGGAAGTACGGCAGGCAGAGGTGCTTCATCAGGTTCTCCAGGATAACGAAGTCCTCCTCGACCTGGGCCTGAGCCTCTGCCTCGGTGGCATGGCAGGTGTGCGACTCGAAGAAATGGATCTCCCGGACGCGGATGAACGCCCGCGTCATCTTCGTCTCGTAGCGGAACGTGTTGACGATCTGGTACGTCTTGAGCGGCAGGTCGCTGTGAGAACGGATCCAGAGCGCGAAGATCGGGTACATCGCCGTCTCCGAGGTCGGGCGGAGGCACATCTTTATGTCGAGCTCGTTCAGGCCCGCGTGCGTCACCCAGTACACCTCAGCATCGAACCCCTTGATGTGCTCCTTCTCCTTCTTGAACTCCGTCTCGGGAATGAGGAGAGGGAAGCAGACCTCGTTGTGGTTCGTCGCGTCGAGGTACCTGCGGATGTACTCGTCGATGGAGCGCATGATCTTCCAGCCGTAGGGGGTCCAGACGTTCATCCCCTTGATCGGGTAGCGCTTGTCCGTCAGCTCGGCGAGCTCAACTATCTCGTTGTACCACTCGCTGAAATCCTCCGACTTCTTGACGACCATCGATACCCAGCTCCGCTTGGGAATAGGATATTCTGCTATTATGCTTTCGAGCCGCAAGGCTTATCGGCGTCTTCGGTCTAGAATCGGTGGGCTCATGGGGCACGAATCGTTCCTCTGCGCGATGCTGCTCGCGGTGATTCTGATAGCGCCAGCAGGGTGCGCTGTCGCGACCCCTGCAACGCCAGTGGCGGCCGGGGCTCTGACCTTCGATGGTGGGAGCGTTTACGTTACCATCATCGCCGTCTCCAATTCGGAAATCCGGCGCAATGACGTCCAGATAATCCTAGCTCCGCCAGACAGAGGCCCGTTTCTGGTCGTCTTCCCGGAGAGCGTCGCCGAGTGCAACGCCACGCTCTCGATCGCCTCCAACGTACCGGCTGTTCCGAACGCATACTTGTCGGCCGGAGACTTCATCAAGATACAGAGCGAACCAGGTCAGTTCGCTACTGGGCAGTGGAAGCTGTTCATGATCTACTCTTCTACCAGGGGCACGATGATGGAGACGGCCTGGAACTCCACGGCCGACCATCAGCTGATTCACCCATCAGCGGTCGATTTCCCGGCGGACCCGATGGCCTACTACGGGTTCGAGCCTGCGACAGCCATCGATGGGGCGGCGATCATGATGGTCGTTCTGGCCGTCATCGGTGGTTCCTTGCTGGCATACATTGTGATGAAGAAGAAGTAGCGGCACGAGTCTGAAGGTCAGAGCGCCTTCGCGACTTCGCTGGCGACGGATATCGTCGAGACCTCGTTCTCAAGCGTGTTCGCGCAGACCACGCCGTCGGTCGACTTCTTGAGCTTCTCGAGCGCATTGCTGACGAACAGACCGTGGGTGCAGGCCGCGATGACGTGGCGGGCGCCGAGGCGTCGAAGTTCGTTGCTCGCGGCGATTATGGTACTGCCAGTAGAGATGATATCGTCGACGATGAGGACGTTCTTGCCCTTGGCGTCGAGCCGGCTCGGCGTGATCTTGACCTCGGTGTCGCTTATTCGCGTCTTCATCAAGTGGTCGTTGTTGCATCCGATGATGTGCGCAACGTCGGCCGCCCTCTGGGCCGCCCCTTTGTCAGGAGCCAGAACAAGATCGATGCCCTGGCCAGCGAAGTGCTCGCCCATCGCCGGCGCAGCGCTCAGGTCCTTCGCACCCGGCTTGGTGAACCAGCGGAGGATGTCGGGTTTGTGGAGGTCGATGGTGAGCAGTCGATCGGTCTCTAGAGCGATGTGGCGCAGCATCACCTGCGCGCTCAGCGCCTCTCCGGGAAGGAATCTCCTGTCCTGCCGTCCGTAGCCGAAGTAAGGGACGACGCTGATGATCTTCTCCGCCCCCAACCCTCTGGCCGCGTCGTGCATCAGGATGAACTCGACGAGGTTCCCGTCGGGGTAGGTGTTGCCGACGATGACCACGTCCTTGTCGATCGCCTCTCGATCGAAGCGGACGTAGCATTCCCCGTCAGGGAATCGCCTCACCTCCGCTTCGAGTAGCGCTCCCCCGGTCCTTCCAGAAAGGTCGCGGGCAAGCGACTTCGACGTCGTGCCGCAGAGGATCATCATCACGCGCGAATCGGCGTGGCGCATTTAATACGTTCGTAGAATGCTGGATGGCAAAGATATTTATCATATCCTCTGGATATCTGGACTTGGGATGGGAATGCCGGCAGATTCGACCGTGGAGGCTCCAGCTAGCTCCAGCGAGCCGAAGGATCATCCTGCAGACGCACAGACCATCCATCACAGCCACAAGATCGACGGAATGAATGCCGTCGGCATCATCTTCGGCAACGTTGGCACGACCGAGTTCAGCTTCCGCGTCTTCGGCGACATCGAGACGATGGAGTACGTGCAAGTGGAGCATCAGCACGAGGGCTGGGTGCTCGGACGCGTTGCCTCCATGGAAAGGAAGACGGACCTCTCCCTCGAGAGAGCGAAGAAGCTCGAGGATGGCGAGGACGTTTCCATCGACGAGATAGTCATTGCCAAGGTCGACGTGATAGGATTCCGCGACGACCGAGGCCTTCTCCAGGTTCCGAGGACTCCGTTCCGCGCCGGGGACCATGTCTACAAGGGCATGGGCAACCTGATCAAGGACGTCATCGGGCTCAAAGAGAATACCGACACCGGCGCCTATCTCGGCCTCCTCTTCGGCCACGACATCCGCGTCGAGGTCGACATCAACTCCATGGTCCAGAAGCACGTCTCCATCCTCGCCAAGACCGGCGGAGGCAAGAGTTTCCTCTGCGGGGACCTCATCGAGGAAATGATGAAGCGCGACGTCACTATCCTCGTCTTCGATCCCCACGGCGAGTATGGCGCGATGAGGGAGAAGGGCCCCTCGACCAAGAGCCAGAGGAACTTCGGTATCACGACCCGCGGGTACGCCGACCATATCCAGGAGTATGCCACCGACACGACAATCAACCCGAAGGCGAAACCGCTCAAGTTCACCCTGGCAAACCTCGACGCGCGGGAGCTGCTCTCGCTTACGTCAATCAAGAACGGCAAGGCGTTCCTCACCTCCCTCAGGAAGGCGATCGAGGCAGTCCGAGCGGCGAAGAAGGACTATTGCCTGAAGGACCTAATCAACGTCCTTGAGGCTGACGAGGAGGGCGACAACGCCAGCCTCATCAACGAGCTCGACTACCTGAACGAGGTGAACCTCTTCGCCACGCAGGGCACGAAGATCGACGACCTGATCGTCAAGGGGAAGATGACGATAATCAATTTCAAGGGCACTCCGCCCGACATCCAGGAGCTCATCGTCAACCGCATCGCCACGGCGGCCTTCGAATTGCGGAAGGTCGGCAAGATACCGCCGATGATGATGGTCACCGAGGAGGCGCACAACTATTGTCCACAGCAGGGCCTCGCCGCCTCGTCCAAGATCTTCCGGACGATCGCGTCGGAGGGGCGCAAGTTTGGGCTCGGCCTCACGATAATCTCGCAGCGCGCCGCCAAGATCGACAAGAACGTACTGTCGCAGTGCAACACCCAGATGATCCTCAAGGTCACGAACCCGAACGACCTGAAGGCGATCGCCGCCTCTCTCGAGGGCCTCTCGACCGGAATGGAGGACGAGATCCAGCGGCTGCCAATCGGCGTCGCGTTGAT
>JAJRAL010000020.1 GCA_028679935.1 Methanomassiliicoccales archaeon
CACCCTCCGGTCCGAGACGCGCCGGGCGACAAGCTTCATCAGCTTGTCGTGTTCGATGCTCCCGAAGGACCAAACAAGTTGATACCCCTGTCAAGGACTCACGGAGCCCCTGCGACGAAGAGGTGACCGTTCATGATCCCGCCCATCCCCTGTATGGGCGGAGCTTCCGGGTGGCCTCCCGTCCGACGGTGCAACCAGGTCGAACCACTGCCGCGTACATCGAGGTGTTCTACGAGCGCGCCGATATTCGGCTCCGCATACCGTCGGATGCCGTCACACCACCAAAAACTGGAAACTCTCCGCGCACGAAAGTAACCTCGACTTCGGTCGAGGAGTTCGTGTCGACAGCTCGAGGGTTCGGCGCATGCCCATCGCCCCCTGCCAACTCTGGGGAGCTCTCTCCGACGATTTGCGCTCGCAGATCGCCGCGGACCTGACGACTGTGCTTCGCGAGGTGATCGATGATCAGTTCCGAACTCATTCAGGCAAACCATCTGAACCGCAAGGCCGTCATCTACATCCGCCAATCGACGCCCCACCAGGTGCTCTCGAACACCGAGAGCGGCAAAATGCAGCACGCGATGAGGGAGCATGCGCAGCGTCTGGGATGGCCTTCTGACCGCATCGAGATCGTCGAGAGTGACACCGGCGTCACCGCCACCAGCACCGCCGGACGAGACGCCTACAAGAATCTGCTCTCGGAAGTGGCCTTGGGCCACGTCGGCATGGTGCTCAGCTACGAGAGCGCTCGCCTGTCGCGCAACTGCAGCGACTGGTATCCCTTGCTCGACGTATGCGCGATCAAGAGCTGCCTGATTGGCGATCGCGATGGCGTCTACGAGCCGTGGACCCCGAACGGCCGGCTTCTGCTCGGCATGAAGGGGATCCTCAGCGAGATCGAGATGCACACGATTCGTGGCCGTCTGATCGCCGGCGTCCAGAACAAGGCTCGCCGCGGAGACCTAGCCCTGGCGCTGCCCATCGGCCTGCTCAGAAGAGAGGACGGCGCCGTCATCAAGGACCCCGATCTGCAGGTCCAACAGATGATCGCCCTGGTCTTCAAGACGTTCCTCGATCTGAAGTCGGCCGCCAAGGTCGTGCGTCACTTCAACGAGCATGGACTAGGGATCCCGCGGCGACATCGGAACGAGGAGACCGTTTGGCGAGCACCAACGCTAGCCTCGGTCGTGGGCGTGCTTCGCAATCCCGCCTATGCGGGCGCCTTCGTCTATGGCAAGACCCGTACGGTACGAAACCTCGACGGCAACGGGTCGTCTCGACCGCACCAGAAACGTCGCGAGATGAACCAGTGGAGTGTCATCGTGAAGGACCGCTACCCCGCCTACCTCTCGTGGGAGACATTCGAGCGCATCCAGTCGGCACTGACCGACAACTATGCCGAGTACGACCGCAACAAGACACGCGGCATCCCTCGGGAGGGTACCGCGCTCTTGCACGGACTCATGTACTGCGGCGAGTGCGGCCACAAAATGGTCGTCCAGTACAAGGGCAGCCCGCGTTACCTCTGCAACTACCTCCGACAACAGAGGCAGCTTCCGGTGTGCCAGTTTCTGCCGGCCGACCCGATCGATCGGCAGGTCGTCGATGCATTCTTTCAGGCCCTCTCGTCGGCGGAATTGGACCTGTACGAGCAGGCGATGAGCGCACGTCGTGAGCAGTGCTCGCAGGTCGACGCTGCCCACGAACGGGAGCTTCAGCGCCTGCGCTATGAAGCTCACCTTGCCCGACGCCAGTACGACCGGGTCGACCCTGATAACCGGCTTGTCGCCAGTGAGCTCGAACGACGGTGGGAGGCGGCCTTGTGCGCGCTGCGCGATGCCGAAGAAGCTCACGAGAACGCGCGTCGGGAACGAGACAAGATCGTGCCTCTGCGTGTGCCAGGCGAGCTCAAGGCCGCCTTCTCTTCGCTCGGGCGATCGCTGCCTGGACTGTGGCGGGGGGATACCTTGCGCCGGGCGCAGAAGAAGGCACTGCTCCGCTGCCTGATCGAAAAGGTCGTGGCTCATCGCAAAAGCCGCGACTGCATCGGTCTCCGCATCGTCTGGCGTGGCGGCGCCGTGACCGAACTCGATGTCGCCATCACCGTCGGAGCCATGCGCGACCTCTCCAACTTCACACAGATGCAACAGCAGATCCTCGACTTGGAAGAACGAGGCGAATCCGACGAAAAGATCGCCCAACTGCTCACCGAGCAGGGCTTCCGCTCACCCATGCGCGAGACGGTGCTGCCGAGCACCGTCAAGGGGATCCGGCTGCAGCATCGACGGTTCCACCGCTTCCGCGGACCGCGCCCTCGGCACGTGGCGGGCTACTTGACGTTACCGCAGGTCGCAAAGCGACTCGGCATTGTCCCGCACTGGCTCTACCACCTGATCAACCGTGGCGTCGTCGAGATCGACCGCGACAACGCGACGGGCCTGTATCTCTTCCCGGACTCGCCCAAAACGATCGAGGAGCTGCGTCAGCTCAAGGCCGGCGCGATCGGGAAGGTGTGTTATCGAAGGAGGCATCAAGATGCGTGATCCAAGCATCCCTTGATATCTCCCTCCACGACCCATTGGTACGGAAGCCGCGGCTCTGGACCTTGCTTGTGGTTTTGGGGACGAAGAAACACCCGCAGGTACTCCAGCGCCCCATGCACCGACTTGCCCGGCCGAAAGCCGAACGAGACGGGAAAGAAATCCGCCTCGAAAACCGGCTCCAGGATGTTCTTGAGTGCTGCCTGAACCACCCTGTCTTTCACGGTCGGGATTCCCAGGGGGCGAAACTTCCCCGGTGCTCCGAGCTTCGGGATGAGGACGC
>JAJRAL010000137.1 GCA_028679935.1 Methanomassiliicoccales archaeon
ATCCCGCCCTCCGAGGCGAGGAACTGCTCCAGCGACACGCTGAGCTTCTCCAGGTCCTTCGGCCGGATCGAGTTCTCCTTCCCGACGTTGGAGAGCCATAGGATCGGGGTCTCGCCCAGGGCAAACTTCGCCTTGATCTTCAGCGGATAGTTGCGCGTGACGCAGAAGCCCTTCATCCCCTCCTTCAGGTTCTTCTCGAACATGTGGTAGGAGCGCTCGGACTTCTCCTCCTTGATCAGATAGGTGAAGCCGCGCTCGAGCACGATCTCCGCCACCGCTGTCGGTTCCGGTCGGACCTCCACCTCCTCCTCTTCCTCCGCCAGCTTCACCATCTCGACCTTCGTGCCGCAGTTCGGGCAGACCAGGACGTCGGGGGCGATGTCGGTGCCGCAGGACTCGCACTTGACCACCGTCTCGAATCCGCCGCGCGAGGCGTACTGGATGAGCTCCTCGACCGTCTTGCTGCTGATGCCCTTGACGGTGCGCAGGTCCTCCTTCTTCGCCGCCTTGATCTTCTCGAGCGAGTCGAAGCCCGCCTCGTAGAGCATCTCCGCCTTGACCTCGTTCATCCGGGGGACGCGGAGCAGGAACGGGAAGAGCTTCTCCTTGGTCATCTTCTCCGACGGGACCGACGTCTGAACGACGGCCGGCGCCTCGGTGACCTCGGCGCGGTTTAGGAAGTGGACGATCCTCTTGGCCTCCTGCCTCTGCACGCCCGCATCGACCAGCTCGTCCTCCGAAAGGCCTTTGACCTCGTTGATCGTCTTATGCCCCTTCTCCACCAGGGCCAGGCCGGCGGCGTGTGTCAGTCCGCTGATCGTCATCAGCTGGTCCATCGCTTCCTTGAAGTGCAGCGAGCTGAGAGCGACGTTCATGTGCTCGCCCTCGAGGCTCCATTCGGCGCGGTAGTCTCCCTTCGGCACATCGGTGAACTCGAGCTGCCGGCAGCGGGTCTCGTCCATTATGTGGTCCTTCCATACGCGGAAGTACTCGACCAGGCGGACGGAGGCGCTGACCTCGGCCCTGACGAACTCCTCGACGTCCAGCTTCATGTCCTTGCGCATCTGCTGGATGCGGCGTATCAGCTCGCGGGCGAAGCCTTCAGCCTCGATCTCCGGTGTGATCTCGAAGTCCATGTAGAGGTCGCCGCCGGAGAACTTGGCCCCGGCCACGTTCGCGGGGAGCTCGGTGGTGAAAGAGATCATGTTCGGCTCGATCTTAACCATCTGCCCCTCTATTCCCAGCGAATAGGAGCCCTTCTCGATATTCTCCCGGATCTGCTTCGCCGGGCGGGACTTGAGCAGGACGGCGATCTTGCTCGACCATTGCCGGTAGACCTTTCCGATGGCGTTCGGGTTCGGCACCGCGGAGAGGATGATCTCGCTCCACTCCTGGCCCGGCAGGACGTACTCGACCTTCTTCGCGTTCGCCTGCGAGATGATGACCGGCTCGAGCGCCTTCATCGCCTCGAGGGCGTCGTTCGTCGCCGCCCGGACGACGATGCGCTTCATCGGCCAGCGGAGCTTGACGTTGCGCGACTGCCGCTCCTTCGTGACTATGTCGACGAGCTCCTGGACGGTGGCCATGCTCTGTTCCAGCCGTTCGTCTCGGTTTGTCTGATCGACGGCGGGCCAGTCGAGCATATGGACCGTCTCTCGGGAGCCGTCCATGTATCGGTAGATCTCATCGGTGATGTGGGGGCAGAACGGCGCCATGACCTTCGTGAGCGCCATGACCGCGTCGTAGAGCACGACGTAGGCGGCGAGCTTCTCCTGATCCCCGACCTCCTTCCACATCCTGTCTCGGATAAGGCGGACATACCAGCGGGAGAGGTCCTCGAGGATGAAGTCCTCGACCCCCCGGCAGGCCTTGTGCAGCTCGTACGAGTCGAGGTGCTTCGTCACCTCACTCTTCATCTTCTCCGTCCTTGAGACCATCCAGCGATCCTCTGGCCTGAGGGCCGACTTGACCGTCTCGAGGTTGATCTTCGACGGGTCGAACTCGTCGATCGACATGTAGGTCGTCGCGAAGTTGACCACGTTCCAGAGGATGTTGAGCGTCTTGCGCGCGTTCTTCACTCCTTCCCACTGGAAGGCAGTGTCCTCCCAGGGAGCGTTTGTGCGCATCAGGTAGAAGCGGAGCGCGTCCGCCCCGTAATCCGCGATGACCTTCTCCGGCTCGATCACATTGCCGCGCGACTTGGACATCGGCTGCCCATTCGGGTCGAGCACCCAGCCGTGCATCAGCACCGCCTCATAGGGGGCGCGCTCGAAGGCTATGCACCCCGCGGCGAGCTGTGAGTAGAACCATCCCCGCGTCTGGTCGTGTGCCTCGGTGATCCACTTGCAGGGCCACCACTTGTCGAACTCTCCGCGGTTGCGGGGGAAGCCGAGCTGGGCCCAGCTGCTGACGCCGGAATCGAACCAGACGTCGAGCACGTCGGGCACTCTCTTCATCGTCTTGCCGCAGTGCGGGCACTTGAAGCTGACCGCGTCGATCCAGGGGCGGTGAAGCTCCATGTCCTTGCGGTACCCATCTCCCTTCTCGAGCTCCTGCGTCGAACCGATGACCCTCATCTCGCCGCACTCGCAGACCCAGATCGGAAGGGGGATGCCCCAGTACCTCTGCCGGGAGATGCACCAGTCCCTCGCGTTCACGGTCCAGTCGTACTCTCGTGACGAACCGGCCCAGTCGGGCGTCCAGCGGACCTTGTCGATCTCCTCTAGCATCAGGTTCTTGATGTTGGTGATCTTGAGGAACCACTGCGAAGTCGTGCGGAAGATGATGCCGGAATCGCAGCGCCAGCAGTGACCGTAGCGGTGGAGCACGGTGCCGACGTGGTACATCAGGCCGCGCTCCTTCAGCTCCTCGATGATCAGCGGGTTCGCCTGCTTGACGCTCATCCCCGCGTAGCGTTCGGGCAGATCTTCGGTGAACTTGCCCATCTCGTTGACGGGGCAGTAGGGCTCCAGACCGAACTCCTTGCCGAGCTCGAAGTCCTCGGGGCCGTGGCCGGGGGCGATGTGCACCAAACCGGTGTCCTCCGCCGCGACCGTCGTCGAGGGGATGACGCGATGCATCCACTTGCCCGTCGCCTCCCTCTGGTACTTGATGTCATTGAGGAACGGCGGCACGTACTCGAGGCCGATCAGGTCGTCGCCTTGGATGACCTCTATGACCTCGTAGCCTTCATAGCCCCCGAGATCGCCCACTTGGTCGACGAGGCTCTCGAGAAGGATGACGATCTCGCTCTTGTCGTCTTTGATGAACTTGACCTTGGAATAGGTGAAGTCCGGATGCGCCGCCACTGCGAGGTTCGCCGGCAACGTCCACGGAGTAGTCGTCCAGATGAGGAGCGACACGTTCTCCTCGTCCTTGAGCGGGAAGCGCACGTAGATCGAGGGGTCGTTCTCGTCCCGGTACTCGATCTCCGCCTCCGCGAGCGCGGTCTCGCACCTTGGGCACCAGGACAGGACGCGGTTCGAGGAGATCAGAAGGCCCTTGTCGTAGGCACGCTTGAGCGTCCACCATGACGCCTCGACGTAGTTCGGTGAGATTGTGAGATAGGGATTGTCCCAGTCCATCCAGACGCCGAGCTCCTTGAACTGCTCGGTCATCTTCTTCTGGAAATCGACGGCGAAGTTCTTGCACATCCCCACGAAGCGGTCGATGCCGTACTCCTCGATCTCCTTCTTGTTCTTGACGCCGATCGCCTGCTCCACCTTGACCTCGATCGGCAGGCCATGCATGTCGAATCCGGGCTGATCACGGACGTTGAGGCGCTGCATCCTCTTGTAGCGCACATAGGTGTCCTTGAGCGTCTTGTTCAGCGCGGTGCCGAGGTGGATCGCGCCGGTCGTATACGGAGGTCCGTCCACGAAGTAGAAGTCCGGGCCTGAGGCCCTAAGTTCCTTGGTCTTGCGGTAAGCGTTTGTCTGCGTCCATTGTTCCCGGACCCTTTTCTCGAGTTCCGCGGGAACGTAGCTTGGTTGGACCTGCTTTATCATCGCCGTCCCGGCCGTATATACGTTGCCCGATTTAAAACCAGACGGTTCTGGCTATGCCTCCCGTCACTCGATTCAGAACGTGTCCAGGGAGCTCTGTCCGGCCTCGGCGATGCGCCTCCGTCCGGTCGGAAGGCTCACCATGCGCTTCAGCGCGCCCTCCACCCTCTGCCTCGAGAAGTCGTACTGGCCGCAGAGCAGGTCGATCACCTTCGCCTCGTCCGGCGCCCTCCACTCGAGCTTGTACTCCGCGGCGCCCTCGAACCGCAGGAACAGGTCGCGGATCTCGTCGTGGTTCTCGATCTCGATCTGCAGGAACGTCATCACGCCCTCGAGGTTCTTGCGCTCCTTGATCAGCTTCAGTCCCTTCTTCGGGCCGATCCCCAGCACACCCTCGTTGTAGTCCGTGCCCATTAGGATGCAGAGGTCGACGAGCTGCTCGCGTGTGATGCCCATGGACGAGAGCGTCGGCTCGAGCTCGATGACCTCGATGCTGATCTCCTTGGTCTTGCCGCTCGGCAGCGCCCGCTTCTGCGCCAGGGTGAGGTTGCGCACCAGCCTCGGCGCCCCGAAGAGAAGCGAGTCGAAGTCCTGGGAGCTCGCCGCCCAGACGTCGCCCTTCTTCGCCATGAACGCGGCCTGTGCCTCTCCCTCTGCCGGCGCCTGCACTACCGGGATGCCGAGATGGGTCAGCAGCAACCGGGAGGATTCGACGATCTCGTTCGTCACCCGCGAAGCCTGCGTCGCCTTCGAGTAAGCGGTCTGGTAGTCGCCCTTCTCGACCGCGTCCTCCCACTCCCGCTTCGCCTTCGCCCTCCTCTGCCCCCGCTCCTCGATGGTCCGCTGCTTCAGCTTCGATGGTATCCCGTCGAAGACGTAGGCGGGCAGCATCCCGGCCTCGAGGAAGTTCGCGTTGCGGTAGAGGAGACCAGCGAGGTGCGAGGTCACCCTCCCGCGCTGATCACGGAGCGGAGTGCCGTCCGGCTGCCTGATTACGGAGAGGAATTGGTAGATGGCGTTGTAGGCGTCGACGGCCAGGGTCAGGCCGGAGAGCTGCTCGAGGTCGATGCTCTGTGCGGGGACGACGTCGCTAAGGTTGACGCCCATCGTTATCGCCGTTGAGAGGCACCTGGGCGGGGATAAAGGTTGCCCGGAGCTCGTCCGCGGCACCATTTAAATACCCGAGAGACAGAATCGTCCGCCATGGCATTTGAGCACGGGTTCAAGGGCAAGAAGCCCGTGGAAGAGGGCAAGGAATACACGGTAACGAT